>JBKBRG010000334.1:0-3603 GCA_046292325.1 Tabrizicola sp. | reverse complement strand
GTTCATCGACGAGATCCACCGCCTGTCCCCGGTGGTGGAAGAGGTGCTTTATCCCGCGCTGGAGGATTTCGCGCTGGATCTGGTGATCGGCGAGGGGCCGGCGGCGCGGACGGTGCGGATCGACCTGCAACCCTTCACGCTGGTGGGCGCCACCACGCGGCTGGGTCTGCTGACCACGCCGCTGCGCGACCGGTTCGGCATCCCGACCCGGCTGGAATTCTATTCCGAGGCCGAGCTTTTCGAGATCGTCGCCCGGGGTGCCCGGCTGATGGGCCTGACGGCGGACCCGGAGGGTTGCCGCGAGATCGCCCGACGCGCGCGGGGAACGCCCCGGATCGCCGGACGGCTTCTGCGCCGCGTGGCGGATTTCGCGCTGGTCGAGGCCGGGGGCCGGATCAGCCGCGAACTCGCGGACCGGGCGCTGACACGGTTGCAGGTGGACAACCTCGGGCTCGATGGCGCGGACCGACGGTATCTGACCTTGCTGGCCGAGAGCTACGGCGGCGGGCCGGTCGGAGTGGAGACGATCGCGGCGGCCCTGTCCGAGCCGCGCGACGCGATCGAGGAGGTGATCGAGCCGTATCTCCTGCAACAGGGCCTGATCCTGCGCACGCCCCGGGGCCGGATGCTGGGCGCAAGGGCCTGGCGGCATCTCGGGCTCGAGGCTCCGCCTGCCCCCGGACAGCCCGACCTGTTCGGCGGCAACTGAGCGGAGCGGCCTTGCGGCCGCGCGCCTTTCTCTCGTCGTCGGGCCGCTGCCCTCCTCCTCGGGTCGCCGGGGCCGCCTGCCCCGGACCCCGGGAGTATTTCGGAAAGGGCAAGAGGCGAAGGCGGGCTTGTTTCCCGGCCGGCGGGGGTGATAGCCCCGGTCCGGCAGAAAGCGGGAGGCGCGCATGGAACCGGGCGAGATCGAATCCCTGTTCACCCGGAGGGACGGGTCCTATCTCTTTGCCCGCTGGGGGCGGCCGATCGTGCCGGTGGTCTTTGGCGTGGATGATGCGAGCCTTTCCGTCTTCAAGGGCGCCTTCGAGGCAGTGGTCACGCTCGCCGGGCACCGGATGGCCGAGACCGACCCGGAGCTGGGGGCGAATCTCATGGTCTTCGCCTTCCGCGACTGGTCAGAACTGCTCGAGGTCCGCGATCTGGACCGGCTGGTGCCCGAGCTGCCGGCGCTGGTGATCAGACTTGAGGCGGCAGGGGCCAACCAGTACCGCGTCTTCCGGTTCGATGCCGGCGGGGCGATCCGGGCGGCCTTCGTGTTCCTGCGGATGGATGCGGCGCTGTCGGAGATGCCGGGAGAGACGCTTGCCCTGGCCCAGGCGGTGCAGACGGTGCTTCTGTGGTCGGACCGCGCCTTCGACGGGACCTCGCCGCTGGCGCGGGTGGGCGAGCGGGTGATCCTGCGGCCCGAGATCGGGGCGGTGATCCGGGCGGGCTATGACCCGGTGATGCCCGCCATGGCGCGGGACGCCAGCCACGCGCTGCGCTTGTCGGCCAGGATCGGCCGGATGGTCTGAGGTCGCGCATCCCGGACATGACGACCCTGCCCCCTGCTGGCTTGGCCGGCGCGGCCGGGGCGAGGCGCTGCCGCTCGACCCGGTGCCGGCGCGGCCGGGCGCGGTCCGTGCCTGCGGCGTCCACCCGCCCTGCGACCGCATCCGGCCCGTGCGGTCAGACCGAGGCTTGCGGCCCGTCCTGCCGCCGCCTAGCCTGCCGGGGCAAGACTGGAGCCGCCATGACCCCGCACCGCTTCTCGACCCGTGTCTATTACGAGGACACCGACCTTGCGGGCATCGTCTATTACGCCAATTACCTGAAGTTCATCGAGCGCGCGCGCACCGAATGGGTGGCGAGCCTCGGGGTGGACCAGATGGCGCTGCGGGCGCGGGATGGCATCGTCTTTGCCGTGCGCAGGGTCGAAGCGGATTTCCTGCGCCCGGCCCGCTTTGGCGACGATCTGCTGGTGGAGACGGTGTTGCAAAGTCTGGGCGGGGCGCGGATCGTGCTGGACCAGACCGTGCTGCGCGGGGGCGAGCGGCTGTTCGCGGCCAGCGTCACCCTGGTCTGCCTGACCGGGGACGGCCATGCGGCCCGACTGCCGGCGGATCTGCGGGCCCGTCTGTCGGGGCCGCTGCACTGATCCGGACGACGCGGGCCCGGACCGCGACCCCAACCTTCGCCGACGCGCGAATCATCGCCGGCCACAGAGTTGTGTTGGCAATCCCCCTCCAATCTTGATACAAATGCCGGTAACGGAGCCGGCAACTGGCCCGATCAACAAGAGCAGGCGTATGGAACCCAACACCCTCGCGATGGCGCAGGAGATAGATTTCTCCATGTTTGCGCTGTTTGCCCGCGCGACCCTGACGGTCAAGCTGGTCATGATCATGCTGTTCGTCATGTCCTTCTGGTCCTGGGCGATCATCATCCAGAAACACATCATGCTGCGGAAGGCGCAGCGCGAGGCCACGATCTTCGACCGCGCCTTCTGGTCGGGCGAGCCCCTGGACGAGCTGTTCGAGCGGATCGGCCCCGATCCGCAGGGCTCGTCGGAAAAGATCTTCTCGGCCGGCATGCTGGAGTGGCGGCGCAGTCACAAGCAGGACGGCGGGCTGATCGCGGGGGCGCAGTCGCGCATCGACCGGGCGATGAATGTCGCCATCGCCCGCGAAAGCGAGGTGATGAACCGGGGGCTGAGCTTCCTGGCCACCACGGGTTCGACCGCCACCTTCATCGGGCTGTTCGGCACGGTCTGGGGGATCAAGCACAGCTTCGAGCAGATCGCGATCAGCCAGAACACCAGCCTGGCCGTCGTGGCGCCAGGGATCGCCGAGGCCCTGCTGGCAACGGGCGTGGGCCTGTTGGCGGCCATTCCGGCGGCGGTGTTCTACAACAAGCTCTCGGCCGACATCGACCGGGTGGTGGGCGGCTACGAAGCCTTTGCCGATGAATTCGCGACAATCCTGTCGCGCCAGCTGGATTCCTAGGCCATGGGCATGGGCGTATCGGGACAGGCGGGCGGCGGGCGGCGTCGCCGGCGCGGCGGACGGGCGGCCGCGATGCACGAGATCAACATCACGCCGATGGTGGACGTGATGCTGGTGCTGCTCATCATCTTCATGGTCGCGGCGCCCATGCTGACGGTCGGCGTTCCGGTGGAATTGCCCAAGACCGCCGCAGCCGCCCTGCCGACCGAACAGGAAGAGCCGCTGACCGTCACCATCACCGCCGACGGGCGACTGGCGATCCAGACCACCGAGATCGCCGATGCCGAACTGCTTCCGAAGCTTGCCGCCATCGCGGCCGAACGGACCTCGAGGAAGATCTTCCTGCGCGCCGACGGCGCCATCCCCTACGAGCGTGTGGCCCAGGTCATGGGCGCGCTGAACGCGGGCGGCTTCAACGAGATCGGTCTGGTCACCGATGGCGAAGGTCCAAGCTTCGGTTCCGCGCCTGCGTCCAACTCTGGTAACGGCGGCGGCTGAGGCGGATGGAGCGGCGCTTCGAGACGGGAACGGTGGTTTCGGCGGTCGGGCACCTGGGGGTCGTCCTCTGGGTGCTGGTCGGCGACTGGCTGTTTCCGGCCTCGGCCCCGCCCGAACC
>JBKBRG010000333.1:0-3617 GCA_046292325.1 Tabrizicola sp. | reverse complement strand
GCGCGCATGTCTTAACGGAATCACCATCTCGTCCGGATCACGGCTGGATCATCAGCCCGGTCTCGCCGGTACCAAGCTGGTTCAACAGCGCCGGTGTCACGGGCGGAGGACTGTCCTGGTAGCTCTGCATCAGGTCGGCCGCCTCGGCGGCGCCGAAATGGCCGCCGTCCGGACGGGACACGCCACGTTGCACCACCCGTCCGTCGGGACCGAGGTATAACCCCTGGATCTCGACGTAGTCGGCTTCGCGCCGCAGGAACAGCACCGCCTCCTCGCCGGGCAGCGCGGGCATCAGGTCCGCCACCACCAGCAGACATCCCGGACGTGCCGGATCGGGTCCCGCGGCGCAGACCTGTTTCCAATCCCGCAGCATGTAGGCCTCGGCCGCGTCCAGCAGCGTGTCGCGGGTGCCCGTGGCCGTAGCCGGCTGCACCCGCAGCATCGCGGCCAGTTCGGCCCGCAGGGCATCCTGCTCGGCCTCGCCGGGCCCCGGGGCCTCGCCGGTCAGAAGCCGTGCAAGCATCTCCTGCCCCGGCTCCTGCGCCTTCGCCTCCAGCACCGCCACGGCCTCGGCTCCCGGCTTGCCCCAGCCGCGCATGGCCTGGACATCCAGCGCCTCGACCGGGGTCCGACCGTCAAGAAACCGCGCCAGCTGGCTTTCGGCCGAGATGCGCTCGGCGTTCAGGACGGGGG
Organism: Tabrizicola sp.; assembly: GCA_046292325.1. Lineage (GTDB taxonomy): Bacteria > Pseudomonadota > Alphaproteobacteria > Rhodobacterales > Rhodobacteraceae > Tabrizicola. Next base: position 2,924 of record JBKBRG010000333.1, on the reverse strand, counting down.
TCAGCCACAGGGCCGCAAGCGCGATCAGCGCCAGCGCCAGCGCGATGTTTCCCTGCCGGACCCGTTCCATCCACGGCCCGCCGCGCAGGACCGCCTGGGCATAGACCAGACCGTAGGCGACCCCGATCGCCGCCACCAGCGCGACGAAGACCCGCGCGGGCGACCAGCCGTGGTCGGCGACCCGCAGCCGGATCGCCCACAGCGCCAGCCCCGCCAGAACCGGCAGAATCAGGGCCATGGCCTGCGCCGAACGCAGCAGGACCGGGCTTTCCGGCGCCTCCGCGTCCGACTGGTCGACGGCGATCGAGACCAGCGCGATGCCTCCGCCCACCAGGGTCAGAAGCAGCAGCGCCGGGGAAAGATCGCCGGCCAGCCCCGACAGGCCGCGGAACGGCAAGGCGACCAGGAAGACCACCATCACCGCCAGCACGACCGGCAGGAACAGCCGGAACAGGCGCAGCACGACATAGGGCGACAACAGTTCGGCAAGATCATGGATCACCGCCATGCCCAGCCCCAGCACGGCGCCGCTCACCACCATGACCGCAAGCTCCTCGCGCAGCAGCGCGCCGATCACGTTGATCCCCACGATCTGCAAGACCTGGTCCGAAAGATAGATCACCAGCCAGACCAGCCCGGTGAACGCTGCCGCGGCGGCAAAGCGCAGCACCACCGACCAGGCTTCCAGGAACAGCGCCGGATAGTCGCGCCAGCCCGTCCCGGCGGCCGCGATCAGGAACGGAACCGGCAGGCCCGCCACCGTCAGCGCAGCAAGCACCGGCAGCCCGCCGCGCAGGAACTCCTCCGGGGTGGCATAGCGCAGCATGCTCAACGCCAGAAGCCCGGCGAGAACGGCCGCCAGCCCGGCGGCGCGCGGCAGGGCCCGCCTCAGGCCAAGCGGTCCGGCCATGGCCAGAAGTGCTGCGAACAGCGTCAGCAGGGCGCCGATCAGGATCAGCGCCGGATAATCCCCGATCCAGCCCCGCTCCGCCGCCTTTGCCGCCGCCCAAAGGAGCGCCCCGCCAAGGGCGCCCGCCACGGCAAGCTGCAACCGCGCCGCAATCTGGCCTGTCATCCGCACCTCCTGCTTGCTGCCGCCGGTTATTGGCTCCGGCCTTGGGGCGGCATAGTCAGGATTTCCGCCCGGTTGCCAAGCCCCTTGCATGGGCGCAGGCTGGCTCTGACGCGATCCGGGGTGTCCCGTGACACCCCGCCACCCCGCCGCGCTGATCCGCCCGTTGCGCCCCGGGGACGAGGCCGACAGGCCCCCGTTCAGGACCGGCTGCCTGCGCTCGTGCCACGCCGAGGTGCCAAGATGCTCCCCGCATCGACCTTCGCCCGACGTCCGGGGGACGACCCGCGCGACGTCAACGCCCCGGTGGCCGAGGTGGACGGCCGGCGCGCGGCCTCGGTCACGCCCGGATCGAGACGGTCCGTGCCCGCGCCGATGCGGCCGGGGCGCCCGCGGTCGGCGGGTTGCCCCGGGATTTCAACGCGACCCCGCGCCCGCTTCACGACCGCTTCGGCCAGGTCACACCCTTGATCCGCCGCCTCCGCAAGACCTGACCGCAGTCCGGTCAGGATCGGTCGCGGCTGATGCTGTCCTTGCCCTTTCGCAAATACTCCCGCCGGAGGCATCCGCCCCTGACCGCCGGCCATGCTTCCGCGACGAGGCGGCCCCGCCGCACGAGGAGCTTCCGCCTCACTCCTGCAAGGTCTTCAGATACTCGGCGATCTGCACCAGCCGCACCGGCGTCGGCGTGGCAATCCCGTCACCGCCGTCATAGGGCACCAGGTCCCCCTGCAACAGCGGCCCGAACTGCGGCATGGGCGAGGCGCCGTTCCTCCCGCCCGTGTACCCCCAGATCTTCGCCATCACCCGCGTGCCCGGAAAGACGCCCCCGTTGCGCGCCGCGATCCGCGTCAGGTCCGCGGGCCTGCGGTCCAGCCTCTCGGCCGCCGGCCCGTCGCCCTTGCCGCCCGCCCCGTGACAGGCCGCGCAATAGGTCGCGAAATCCTCGGCCCCGGTCGGAACCCGCTCCTTCTCGACGCAGGCCGCCAGACCCAGGGCCGCCACCAGCAGAACAAGACGCATGCTTTCCTCCCTCGCTTGCCGGCAGCCTTGCAGGACGCGCGCCCGACCGCCTTGATTCAGGTCACCCTGCCGCCCGCCAGCCGCACCACCCGGTCCATCCGCGCCGCAAGCTCCAGGTTGTGCGTCGCGATCAGCGCCGACAGGCCCGTGTGACGCACCAGATCCATCAGCACGCCGAACACCTGGTCCGAGGTCGCCGGATCCAGGTTCCCCGTCGGCTCGTCGGCCAGAAGCAGCTTCGGCCCGTTCGCCAGCGCCCGGCAGAAGGCCACCCGCTGCTGCTCGCCCCCCGACAGCGCCGCCGGCCGATGTTCCGCCCGCGCCGCCACGCCCACCTTCTCCAGCAGCTCTCGCGCCCGCGCCTCGGCCGTGGCCCTGGCGACCCCGTTCGCCAGCTGCGGGATCACCACGTTCTCCAGCGCGGAAAACTCGGGCAGCAGGTGGTGGAACTGGTAGATGAACCCCACCTCGCCCCGCCGCGCCTCGGTCCGCGCCCGGTCGGACAGCCCCCCCATCTCGCGCCCGTCCAGCCGCACCCGGCCCTCGTCGGGCACGTCCAGAAGCCCCGCGATGTGCAGAAGCGTCGATTTCCCCGCCCCCGAGGGCGCAACCAGCGCCACCACCTCGCCCGGCGCCACCGCCAGATCCACCCCGCGCAGCACGACGACCTCCGCGGGCTTGCCCCGGTTGTAGCCCTTGGTGATCCCCTCCAGCCGCAGCATCTCACTCATAGCGCAGCGCCTCCACCGGGTTCATCCGCGCCGCCCGCCGCGCCGGCAGCAGCGTGACCAAGAAGGACAGGCCCAGCGACAGCGCCACCGCCGACAGC
>JBKBRG010000332.1:0-3624 GCA_046292325.1 Tabrizicola sp. | reverse complement strand
TACAGGAAGGGCGAGGAAACCGCCGACGCGAAGGGCATCCCGGCCTATCGCGGCAGCTACAAGGGCGCCTACCTGGAGATCGCCAGGTCCGCGGCGCGCAAGCATGGTGTGCCGGAGGACCTGTTCCTGCGCCTGGTGCAGCAGGAAAGCGGCTGGAACCCGGTCGCGGTATCGGTGAAGGGGGCAACCGGGCTGGCGCAGCTGATGCCCGAGACGGCGAAGATCCTGGGCGTGGACATCAACGATGCCGAACAGAACCTCGAAGGCGGCGCGCGCTATCTGAGGATGATGTTCGACAGGTTCGGCACCTGGGAACTGGCGCTGGCGGCCTACAATGCCGGGCCGGGCGCCGTGGAAGAGCACGACGGTATCCCGCCCTTCGAAGAAACCAGGACCTACGTCAAGGCGATCCTCGGCTAGCCGAGAGATCCCCCCCTCACTCTGCCGCGATCCTGATCACCGGCTCCATCGTCGCCAGCACCTCGGCCGAGAGGTGGCACTTGATCTGGTGCCCGCCATCCAACACCTGCACGGGCGGCACCTCGCGGTCGCAGAGGCCCCCCGGAACCCGGGATTTCCAGCGGCAGCGGGTCTGGAACGGGCAGCCCGGCGGCGGGTTCACCGCCGAGGGGATGTCGCCCTCCAGCACGATGCGCTTGCGTTCCACCCTGGTGTCGGCGATCGGCACGGCCGACAGCAGCGCCTCGGTATAGGGGTGGTAGGGGGGCGAGAAGACCTGATCGGTCGTGCCCATCTCGACCACATGGCCGAGATACATCACCATCACCCGGTCCGACAGATAGCGCACGATCGACAGGTCGTGGCTGATGAACAGCAGCGTGGTCCTGTTCTCGCGCTGGATGTCCATCAGAAGATCGGTGACCGCGGCCTGGACCGAAACGTCCAGCGCGCTGACCGGCTCGTCGGCCACCACGACCTTCGCCCCGCCGGCGAAGGCCCGCGCGATGCCGACGCGCTGCTTCTGCCCGCCGGACAACTGCCGCGGCATCCGGTCGGCGAAGGCGCGGGGCAGCTTCACAAGGTCCAGAAGCTCCAGCATGCGCTGGTGGCGCTCGGCGTCGGACTTGCCGAACCTGAAGATCTCCAGCGCCCGGATGATCTGGCGGCCCACGGTCATCGAGGGGTTCAGCGTGTCGAACGGGTTCTGGAACACCATCTGCACCTGACTGACGGTGTCGGTGTTCCGCTTCTGGATCGGGGTGGACTGCACGTTCTCGTCGAACAGCATGATGCTGCCGCTGGTCGCGGTTTCCAGCCCCATCAGCACCTTGGCGAAGGTGGACTTGCCGCAGCCGGATTCGCCCACGATGGCCAGCGTCTCGCCCTCTCGGGCCTCGAAGGTCAGGGTTTCGTTCGCCTTCACCACCTTGGAGGCGCCGCCGCCGAAGGCGCCGGTCGAGACGGAGTAATACTTGCGCAGATCCTCCATCTTCAGGACGACATCGCCGATGGCGGCCCTTTCCTTCACCGCGCGCCTGACGGGCGGGGCGGACCAGTCGATCTCCTGCCAGCGCAGGCAGCGCGTGTCATGGCGGTCGTCGCCCGGCACATGCGCCATGGGGATGTCGGTCGCGTCGCAACGGCCCTTCTCGAAATAGTCGCAGCGCGGCCCGAAGTTGCAGCCCCGGGGGCGTTCGTGGGGCAGGGGGAAGTTGCCGGGGATCGAGATCAGCGGGCGCGCGTTCTTGTCGGCGCCGGGCAAGGGGATCGAGCGGAACAGCGCCTGGGTATAGGGATGGCGCATCTTGTCGAAGACCTCGGTGACGCTGCCGGTCTCGACCGCCTCGCCGGAATACATGACGCAGATGCGGTCGCAGACATCCATCACCAGGCCCAGGTTGTGGCTGATGAACAGCATCGAGGTGCCGTATTTCCTGCCCAGTTCCTTGACCAGATCGACAATGCCTGCCTCGACCGTCACGTCGAGCGCGGTCGTGGGCTCGTCGAGGATCAGAAGCGCGGGCTTGGCCATCAGCGCCATGGCGATGACGATGCGCTGTTGCTGGCCGCCCGACAGCTGGTGCGGGTAGCTGTTGATGATGCGGTCGGGGTCGGGCAGGCGCACGTCGGCGACGATCTGCTGGGCAAGCTTCCAGGCCTCGTCCCTTGCCATGCCGGAATGCAGCATCGGCACCTCGGCAAGCTGCGCCCCGATCTTCATCGCCGGGTTCAGGCTGGCCATGGGCTCCTGATAGATCATCGCGATTTCGGACCCGCGGATGTGGCGCAGTTCCTCGTCGTCCATCCTTGCCAGGTCGCGGCCCTTGAACCGGATCGAGCCGCCGACGATCCGGCCGGTCTTGCCCAGTTCCCGCATGACCGCCAGCGCGACGGTGGATTTGCCGCAGCCGGATTCGCCCACCAGTCCCATCGCCTCGCCCGGCATGACGGTGCAGGAGAAATCCATCACGGCCGGAATCTCGCGCAGGCGGGTGAAGAAGGAAATCGAGAGATGCTCGATCTCCAGGATCGGCTGCGAGGGGTCCCAGGTGCTGCTGGCAGCGCTGCTGGCAGAGGCGGTCATGTCGTCAATCCTTCAGGCTTTCCTCGCGCAACCCGTCGGCCAGCAGGTTCAGACCGAGGACGAGGCTCATCAGGGCAAGGGCGGGGGTGACGGCGGGATGGGGAAAGAGGTTCAGAAGCTTGCGCCCGTCGTCGATGGTGGACCCCCAGTCCGGGCTGTCGGGCGAGACCCCGAGGCCGAAGAAGCCCAGGGTGCCGAGAAGGATGGTGGTATAGCCGATCCGCAGGCAGAAATCGACGATCAGCGGGCCGCGCGCGTTGGGCAGGATTTCCCACAGCATGATGTACCAGGGGCCTTCGCCGCGGGTCTGGCCGGCGGCCACATAGTCGCGCGCCTTGATGTCCATCACGAGGCCACGGACGATCCGGAACACGCCGGGCGAGTTCACGAAGACGACCGAGACGAAGACGTTCAGCATGTTCGGTTCCATCGACCAGATGCCCAGCGGATCGCGGTTGAACGCGAGGCCGGAATAGGCCCACAGGCCGATCAGCAGCGTCAGGCCGACATAGAGGTTGCGCTTGGTCGGGTCGGTGTGGAAGCGGCTGTTGAACAGGACCGTCAGGAAGAGGATCGGGAAGATGAACAACAGCGCCGCCAGAACGACCGGGATGCCGGTGTTGCGGATCTCGGGCGTCACCAGAAGGTAGAAGAGGAGGATCACCGGGAAGGCCAGGACGAGGTTCGCGAGGAACGAGATGACGGTATCCAGCCTGCCGCCGAAATAGCCGGCGGGAAGGCCCAGGGTGATGCCGACCATGAAGGCGAAGAGGGTCGCGGCCGGGGCGATCTTCAACACCTCGCGCGCGCCCATCACCATGCGGCTGAACACGTCCCGCGCCAGGTGGTCCCCGCCCAGCAGATACCAGCCATAGGCGCTGTCGGGGGCGGCGATGCCGGGGGGCTTGTTCTTCAGGCCCGAAAGCTGGGCGAAGGCATCGTGGGTGGCGATCACATCGGCGAAGATCGCGGTGAAGACCCAGAACATCACGATGGCAAAGCCGACCATGCCCACGGTGGAATCGAACAGCTTGCCGTAAAGCCCGAGCCTGCGGCGGAAGCGGATCGACAGGACGAAG
>JBKBRG010000331.1:0-3642 GCA_046292325.1 Tabrizicola sp. | reverse complement strand
GGCTTCGGCGCCGACGACTATCTCACCAAGCCCTTCCACCGCGAGGAACTGGTCGCCCGCATCCATGCCATCATCCGTCGGTCGAAGGGACACAGCCAGTCCGTCATCAAGACGGGGCGCGTGTCGGTCAACCTCGACGCCAAGACCGTGGATGTCGATGGCAAGGCGGTGCATCTGACGGGCAAGGAATACCAGATGCTGGAGCTTCTGTCGCTGCGCAAGGGCACCACGCTGACCAAGGAGATGTTCCTGAACCACCTTTACGGCGGAATGGATGAGCCAGAGCTGAAGATCATCGACGTCTTCATCTGCAAGCTGCGCAAGAAGCTGGCCGAGGCGACGGGGGGCGACAACTACATCGAAACCGTCTGGGGCCGGGGCTATGTGCTGCGCGATCCGCTGGCGGGGACCGGCGGCAAGCTCGCGGCCAGCGCCTGATCTTTACCTCGACCGGCCCGACGCCTAACCTTCCCGCCGCACGGATCGGGGGGCGGAGATGACGGAAAAGCCGGTCGAGGCGCTGACAGAGCGCGAGGCGGCGGCAGAGCTTGCGCGGCTGGCGACGGTGATCGCGGCGGCGAACCGGGCCTATCATACGCTGGACGCCCCCGAGATCCCGGATGCCGAATACGACGCGCTGAAGCGCAGGAATGCGGCGATCGAGGCGCGGTTCCCCGAGCTGAAGCTGCCGGATTCCCCCAGCGACCAGGTGGGCGGTGCCGTGGCCGAGGGCTTCGGCAAGGTCACCCATCGACGGCCGATGCTGTCACTCGAGAATGCCTTCTCGGACGAGGAGGTGATCGAGTTCGACGAGCGGGTGCGCAAGTTCCTGAACCATTCCGGCGCGCTGGCCTATACGGCGGAACCCAAGATCGACGGCCTGTCGCTCAGCTTGCGCTATGAGGACGGGGTGCTGTTGCAGGCGGCAACGCGGGGCGATGGCCAGGTGGGCGAGAACGTCACCGAGAACGCCCGCACCATCGCCGACATTCCGCAGCGGCTGGAGGGGGCGCCGCGGGTGCTGGAGGTGCGGGGCGAGGTCTACATGTCCCACGCCGATTTCGCCGCGCTGAACGAACGGCAGGCCGCGGCGGGGGAAAAGAGCTTTGCCAATCCGCGCAACGCCGCCGCCGGATCCCTGCGCCAGTTGGACGCCCGGATCACCGCCAGCCGGCCGTTGCGCTTTTTCGCCTATGCCTGGGGCGATTTGTCCGAGCCTCTGGCCGAGACCCAGTTCATGGCAATTGCGCGGCTGAAAGCATTGGGATTTCGAACGAATCCCCTTACCGTGCTCTGCGGTGACCCGCAGGAGATGCTGGAACACTACCGCCTGATCGAGGCTCAGCGCGCGACGCTCGGCTATGACATCGACGGGGTGGTCTACAAGGTGGACGACCTTGCGCTTCAGGCGCGGCTCGGTTTTCGCGCCTCCACCCCCCGCTGGGCGCTGGCGCACAAGTTCCCGGCAGAGCAGGCTTGGACCGAGCTTCTGGGGATCGACATCCAGGTCGGCCGCACGGGGGCCCTCTCGCCCGTTGCCCGGCTCAGGCCCGTGACGGTGGGGGGCGTTGTGGTCAGCAATGCCACCCTGCACAACGAGGATTACATCGCCGGCCGCGACAGTCGCGGCCAGCCGATCCGGGGCGGCAAGGACATCCGGGTGGGCGACTGGGTGAAGGTCTACCGCGCTGGGGATGTGATCCCGAAGGTGGCGGACGTGGACCTGTCACGTCGCAAGAATGGCGCGCAACCATTTGTATTTCCAGACGTATGCCCGGAGTGTGGCAGTCCGGCGCACCGCGAGCCGGGCGATTCGGTGCGCCGCTGCACCGGAGGGCTGATCTGTCCGGCGCAGGCGGTGGAGCGGCTGAAGCATTTCGTCAGCCGCAACGCCTTTGACATCGAGGGCCTGGGGGCGAAGCAGATCGAGATGTTCTTCAATGACCCGATCCTTCCGGTCCGAAGCCCCGCCGACATCTTCACCCTGGCCGAAAGAGATGCAGCCAACCCCCTGCAGAAGCTGCGCAACCGCGACGGGTTCGGCGATGTCTCGGCCGCCAGGCTGTTCGCGGCGATCGAGGCGCGGCGGCATATCCCGCTGGACCGGCTGATCTTTGCCCTTGGCATCCGCCATATCGGAGAGACCTCCTCCGGCCTTCTGGCCCGCCACTTCGGCACCTGGGAGGCCTTCGTTCAGGCCATCGACGCCTCGCGCGACTGTTCGGGGCCGGAGTGGGAGGCGCTGACGGCGATCAACGGGATCGGCGAGGTCAGCGCGAGGGCGCTGGTGGATGCCCTGCATCCCGACAGCGCCGAACGCGCCGAGGTGAACAGGCTTGTCTCCATGTTGACCGTCCTTCCCGTGGCCGCCGCAGCCGCCGACAGCCCGATCGCCGGCAAGACCGTGGTCTTTACCGGGACGCTGGAACGGATGACCCGCGCCGAGGCCAAGGCCCGGGCCGAGGCGCTGGGAGCCAAGGTCGCCGGCAGCGTCAGCGCGAAGACCGATCTACTGGTGGCCGGCCCCGGCGCGGGGTCCAAGGCAAGGGAGGCCGCGCGGCTTGGCATCGAGATCATCGACGAGGACGCCTGGCTGCGGCTGATCGGAGGATGAGCCGACCGGAGGCCCTCTTTCCGCTGTTTGCGGAGATCGAGACGCTCCCCGGCGTCGGGCCGAAGGCGGCCCGGGCCTTCGAGGCCCTGGGCGTGACGCGACCCAAGGATCTGCTCTACCTCTTGCCCCACTCGGGGGTGGATCGGACGCTTCGGGCCTCGGTGCGCGATGTCAGGCCGCCGGCAACCCTGACGGTCGAGGTCGAGATCGGACAGCATGTGCCGCCGCGCCGGAAGGGCGGGCCCTACCGCGTGCATGTCCGCGACGCGAAGGTCGAGTTCCTGATCGTCTATTTCCACGCCAGGGCCGAGGCGCTGGCCCGGCTCCTGCCGACCGGACAGAGGCGGCTGGTCTCGGGGAAGGTGGAACTTTTCGACGGCGTGGCGCAGATGGTGCATCCCGACCATGTGCTGCGGGTCGAGGAGGCCGCCGGGATCCCGGCCTACGAGCCGGTCTATCCGCTGAGCGCCGGTCTTTCGCAACGGGTGGTGGCAAGGGCGGTGGCGGCGGCGCTGACCCGGATCCCGGAGGTCGCGGAATGGATCGACCCCGGCCTGAAGGCACGCGAAGGCTGGCCCGGCTGGGCCGAGGCGCTTGCGGCGGCGCATGGTCCGATGGATGCGGCCGGCCTGGCCTTCACCCATCCTGCCCGCCAGCGGCTGGCCTATGACGAGCTTTTCGCACATCAGCTGACGCTGTCGATCGCGCGAAGCACCCTGCGCAAGGGCAAGGGCGTGGTGAGCAGGGGCACGGGCATCCTGCGCGAGAAGGTCCTGAACAGCCTGCCCTATGCGCCGACCGGGGCACAGATCAGGGCGATTCGCGAGATCGCCGCCGACATGGCCCAACCCCTGCGGATGAACCGTCTGTTGCAGGGGGATGTGGGGGCCGGGAAGACCCTGGTCGCGTTCCTGGCGCTGCTGATCGCGGTCGAAGCCGGCGGGCAAGGCGTGATGATGGCGCCCACGGAAATCCTGGCGCGGCAGCATTTCGAGGGGCTGGCCCCGCTGGCCCGGGCGGCCGGGGTG
>JBKBRG010000330.1:0-3647 GCA_046292325.1 Tabrizicola sp. | reverse complement strand
GTCGGCCAGCGGGGTCTCGCGGACGTTGGCGAAGACCATCCCCGGGATCGTCTGCGCCGCGTGGCAGGGCAGGACCGAACCGTCCGGGGCCACGTTCAGCCCGGTCGAACCCCAGCCCCCCATGCAGGCCTTGGGCAGATCGGCGTAGTAATCCGGCGGAACGAAGTCGATCACCAGCCGCCCCGCCCGATCCGCCCTCGCGCGGGCGACCAGCCGCTTTGCTTCCTCGACCTGCTCCCGCTTCGGCTGCAACACGGCGCGGTTCGCCAGCGCCCAGCCCTGGAACTGGACGCAGGCCACCTCCACCCGCCGCGCGCCCAGCCGTTCGGCCAGATCGAAGACCTCCGGCAGTTCCTCCAGATTGTGCCGGTGCATGACCGCGTTCAGGGTCAGCGCAACGCCGGCCGCCGCCAGCGCCTCGGCCACCTCCATCTTGCGGGCAAAGCCGCCCCGGTAGCCGCCCACCCGGTCCGCCGTCTCGGCCCGCGTGCCCTGGACGGACAGTTGCACATGATCCACCCCCGCCGCGACCAGCGCCGCGATCCGTCCGGCCGTCAGCCCGATGCCCGACGTGATGAGGTTGGCATAAAGCCCCGCCTCCCTTGCCGCGGCGACGATCTCTTCCAGATCCCGGCGCGCGGCGGGCTCGCCGCCCGACAGATGCACCTGCAACACCCCCAGCGCCGCCGCCTGGCGGAAGACCCCGGCCCAGTCTTCGACCGAAAGCTCGGCCTCGCGCCGGGTCAGCTCCAGCGGGTTAGAGCAATAGGGGCAGGATAGCGGGCAGCGATGCGTCAGCTCGGCCAGAAGCGCGAGGGGCGCAGGAACGGGGCGGGTTCCGTCAGCCATGAAGGTCCACCAGCCGTTCGCGGGCAAGGCCCTGCAGGAACTCGGTCACGTCCGGGCCAACCTCGTCCTCTGGCGCGTCGAAACAGGCGGCCAGATCGGCCACCAGCGCCGCGACCGCCGTCGCCCCGTCCACCCGGGACAGGATCGCATGCCCCACCTCGTCCAGCATCAGCACCCGCTCGGGGGCGAGCAGGACATGGGTCCCGCGCACCGCGTCCCAGTGCAGCCGCACGCCGGGGGGCAACGCGGGGATCACCGCAGCCCCTCGCCCGGACGCCAGGCGCCGGGGGGGATGTTCCCCGGTTCGACATAGCCGTGCCAGAGCGCGTCGAGCTGTGCCCAGAGCACGTCGGTCTTGAAGGTCAGCGCCGCTGCCGCCGCGTCCTGCTCTTCGGGCGTGCGGGCGTGGGCGAGAACCCATTGCAACCCGAAGGCCACATCCTTCGGTGCCTCGGTCAGGCGGTGCCTGAAATAGGCCATCGTCTCGGGCGTGGCGAAATCGTAGTGCTCAAGCAGGCCCGCGATCCGTTCGGCATGGATCTTCGGCGCGAAGAGTTCGGTCAGCGAAGAGGCAACCGCCTGCAGAAGCGGCCTTTCCCGGACATAGGCCACATAGGCATCCACGGCAAAGCGCGTCGCCGGCATCACGCCGACGCCCGAGGCCACATAGTCCGGGTCGAGCCCCACCGCCTCGGCCAGCCGCAGCCAGCGCCGGATGCCGCCCTCGCGCCCCTCTGCGCCGTCGTGGTCCTCGATCCGGCTCCGCCAGGCGCGGCGCAGGTCGGGATCCTCGACCCGGCTCATGAAGGCCGCGTCCTTCATCGGGATCCGGCTCTGGTAATACCAGCGGTTGACCACCCAGGCGCGGACCTGATCGACCGTCGCCCCGCCCCCGTGCAGCAGGCGGTGAAAGGGGTGCCGGTCGTGATAGCGCTCGTCCCCGATGCGGCGCAGTCGCGCCTCGAACGCACCCATCGGTTTCGTCATCTCGGTCATGCCGATACCTCCATCCCGTCCTGCGCGACCTCCCATCCGGCCCGGCTCACCTCGGCCCTTTCGGGGCTGTCCGGGCGGAGGATGGGATTCGTGTTGTTGATGTGGATCAGGACCTTGCGCCCCAGCTTGCGGCCCCGAAACCGCTCCAGCGTCCCGCCCGGCCCGCCGACCGCCACATGCCCCATCCGCGCGCCGGTCTTCGTGCCGACACCTTCGCGGACCATCTCGTCATCCGCGAAGACCGTTCCGTCGAAGAACAGCACATCCGCCCCCTCGGCCCGGTCCAGCAGCCATTCCGGCACCTCGGCACAGCCGGGGATGTAGAGAACGCGCTTGCCGGCCCCGGCGATCTCCAGGCCCAGGGTCTGCCCACCCATCCGGTGATCTGCGCCCAGCGCTTCCTCGAGAAACAGTGCCACCTTGCCCGGCACGGCGAAGGGCGTGATGGTCAGGCCGGGAAGGGGTGAGAACCCTGTGTCCGGCGCCATTTCCCGACGCACCACCACCTCGGACAGCACGCCGAACACCGGGCTTGCCGCCAGCACCGCATGGGTCTCGGCGCTGGCCCAGAGATCGAAACCCGTGCCCTCGCGCAGGGACAGCAGCCCCGCGATGTGATCGACATCGGCATTGGTGACCACCACCGCCTTGACCGGGCTGCCGCGCAAGCCCTGCGGCGCAAAGCGCGGCGCGGCAAGCTGGGCGCGGATGTCGGGCGAGGCGTTCAGCACCACCCATCCGGTGCCGTCCAATGAAACGGCCACGGACGATTGCGTCATCCGTGGCAGATCACCCGCGCGGGCCAGGGAGCAATTCCGGCAGGCACAGTTCCATTGCGGCACCCCGCCGCCCGCAGCGGCGCCGAGTACCGTCAGGATCATGGCAGGTTCCGATCAGACCAGGGTGCGGTCGTCCTCGGCGGGTCCGTACATGTTGATTTCCATGCCGCAGCGCAGTTCCACGGCCTTGGGTTTCGTCCAGCGCATCTTGGGTCCTCCTCCGTCTGATGCCATAAAGTAAGCCATGATTCCGCCCCCGAGCCTATGCGACCTTCGGAGGGGGTCAGTAGAGACGTTTCTCGTATTTCCAGTCGTCCGCGTCGGGGGTGACCGTATCGAGGTCGTAGCCTGCCGCCCGCAGCCTTTGCGCCACCGGCAGACCCGCGGCCGCCGCCCGGTCCACCAGGGCGCGGCCCGCGACAGGATCCTGCGGCACGCCGCGCCCGCGCATCAGGTCCAGCCCGTAGTTGAACTGGCCCACCGGATCGCCCGCCTCGGCGGCCATCCGGTCCCAGTCGGCGGCACGGGCCGGATCCTCCTCGGGCGTGCCAAGGCCGTTGTCGTCGAGCTGCGCCATCCAGGTCATCGCCCCGGTCCAGCCGGCGCGGGCGCAGGCCTCGAACACGCTGCGCGCGCGGTCGTGGTCGCCCTTCTTGGTGATCCCGTAGCCGGCGGCGCAATGCATCATGCTGGTCTCGCCCCGGGCCACATCGTCGAGGATGCGGGCGATGGTCATCTCCTCGGGGTTGAGGATGCCGATCTCCTCCGCCGGCTCGGCCAGGGCGGGCAGGGCGGACAGGGCGGACAGGGACAGGATCACGATCGCGCGCATCGGAACTCTGGCAGGACGTTGACGGTGTCTGGCAACCATACCGGGTGCGGGTCGTCTGCCCAAACCTCTTGTGGTCGTATACGACCATTTTCCCGTCCCGCCGGCGCTGCGGCGGGCCTTTCCAGCCCTTGCCCCAACCTGTAGGCTGTCGGCAGAGTCGTTGTGAAAGGTGATTGTCATGGCCGAATTTC
>JBKBRG010000329.1:0-3654 GCA_046292325.1 Tabrizicola sp. | reverse complement strand
GCTCCTTCCACTCGAAGAAGGCCTCGCAGGCGCCGTCCACGTCGAAGGAGGGATAGTCCGTCTCGGCGATCAGCTCTTTCACATAGTCGCCCTGATAATGGATCGCGTCGTGGGCATCCTTGCCCTCGTCCTCATGCTTCACGCGGTCCTCGACGTCCTTCAGAAGCACGGCCTTGTCCTCGGGGATCCTGATCTTGCCCATGATGGCATCGCGCACCCACCAGGCTTGCGCATCGAACATGTTGAAGGTGAACCACTGGTCCTGCATGCCGATGTAGAACAGCTTGGGGTTGTGCACCCAGACCACGCCCTTGTAGAGGTCCGCCGTCGCCAGCCGGTTCGCCGTCTTCAACCGCAGGTCATCGGGCAGGAAGGGGAAGTGGTGCTTGTAGCCGGTGCAGAGGATGATCGCGTCAATCTTCCTGGAGGTGCCATCGGCGAAATAGGCGGTGTTCTCGTCCACGCGCTCAAGCTTCGGCACTTCCTTGAAGTTGTCCGGCCACTTGTAGCCCATCGGCGCGTGGCGATAGGCGACCGTCACCGACTTCGCGCCGTATTTCCAGCACTGGCTGCCGATGTCCTCGGCCGAATAGGACGAGCCCAGAAGCAGGATGTCCTTGCCGGCGAACTCGCGCGCGTCGCGGAAGTCATGCGCATGCAGGACGCGGCCGTTGAACTTGTCGAATCCGGGGTATTCCGGGACGTTCGGCACGCTGAAGTGGCCCGTGCAGACCACCACGTTGTCGAAATCTTCGGAATACATCCGGTCGTTCTTCAGGTCATGCGCCGTGACGGTGAAATTGCCCTTGTCCTTGTTGTAGTTGACCATCCGCACCGTGGTCGAGAAACGGATCCAGTCGCGCACCCCCGCCTTCTTCACCCGGCCCTCGATGTAGTCGAACAGCACGGCGCGCGGCGGGTAGCTCGCGATCTGCTTGCCGAAGTGCTCCTCGAAGGAATAGTCGGCGAATTCCAGCCCCTCCTTCGGGCCGTTCGACCAGAGATAGCGATACATGCTGCAATGCACCGGCTCGCCGTGTTCATCGAGGCCAGTGCGCCAAGTATAGTTCCAAAGGCCCCCCCAGTTCGACTGCTTCTCGAAGCAGACCACCTCGGGGATGTCCTCGCCCTTGGCCTTTGCCGACTGGAACGCGCGCAGCTGCGCAAGGCCCGACGGCCCCGCCCCGATGACGGCTACTCTCTTCTTCATGTTCTACCTCCGATGCTGGATTCGTGGCGGCCTTCGGGCGCCGGATTTTGCCTCAGCCTAGTGACAAAGTTGCGCTTGTGTCAAATCTTCTTCCTGCTGGTAAACATGCCAGACCCCGGCAGCCGATGGCGCCGGGGCCTGGAGTGCAACCGTGGCGATAGCTTAGGCCAAGGCGGCCTCAGCGGGCAATGGTCACCGTGCAGTGCGCGCGCGAGGCAACCTCGCTGGCGACCGAACCAAGCACCAGCCGCTGCAAACCGCGCTTGTCGCCGGTGCCCATGACGATGTGGGTGTAGCCGTTCTGTTCGGCATAGGCGATGATCGCAGGGGCGGCCTCGCGGGCGACGACCTCCAGTGTCGCCACATCGGTCGCACCCTCGCGGCGGGCCAGGGCCTCGGCATCCTCCAGCAGCTTCTTCACCTCTTCGGGCTTCCAGTGGCTGATGGTCGGACCGCGGGGACCGCCATGGGCGATGTTGACCGCGCAGATGGTCAGGTGGCCGCCCGTGGCCTTGGCGACCTCGGCGGCAAGCATCACACCGACAGTCGCGTGGTCGGATCCGTCGGTCGGGCAAAGAATCCTGCTTGTCATGATATCCACTCCCTTCTCGGTCACTGGACAGAGAGGGCCATGAAACGCCACACTCGGCCTTGACTTGCGTCAAGAAAGTTTACCATCAGGCAAAATACCGGAGCCCGCCATGCAGCCGATCGACCCCGAGGACCGCCGGATCGCCAATATCCACGCGGCCGCGTTCACGCCATTTGTCTACCCGGATGGTGTCGCCCTTGGTGACTCGATCCTGCAACTGGACGACGGCCAGCCACTGGGCGTCGGCTTCCACGTCTACCGGATGCCGCCGGGCATGACGACGCGGGGCCATCGCCACAACGGGCCCGAGCAATTCCTGATCCTGGAAGGCGAGCTGATCGAGAGCGACGGAACAGTGCTGCGGGCGGGGGACATGGTGTTCTACCGCGACGGGACGGAACACGACTCCCACACCCCCAACGGCTGCCTCCTGGCCGTCCACATCGCCGCGCCCGAAACGCCGGTGGAATGAAGGAACGCCCCGGATTGCTCCGGGGCCAGTCGGGGGTTCAGGTCAGGCAGGGCGGGCCTTGCGGCGGAAGATCCAACCGCTGCAAGGTGTTCAGATCTGGTGTATGACCGCGAACAAGCCTTTGATATTTCTGGCTTGGCTGCGCCTGTCCACCGTGGACAGAAATCAGATGTCCAGCGTCGTCTGGGTCTCCCAGGCCGAGAAATGCGAACAGTAGTCGTTCCATTCCTTGTGTTTCAGCTTCAGGTAGGCGGCACTGAACTCTTCCCCCATCATCGACTTCAGGGTCTTGTCCCTGTCATACTCGCGCAGCGCGTCCAACAGGTTCAGCGGCAGTTTCGGAGCACCCTTGATCCTCCAGCCCTCGGCATACATGTCGATGTCGTGCCGCTTGCCGGGGTCGGCCTTCGTCCGCACCCCGTCGATGCCCGCCGCCAGGATGACCGCCTGCATCAGGTAGGGGTTCGCCGCGCCATCGGGCAGGCGCAGCTCGAACCGCCCCGGCCCCGGCACGCGGACCATGTGGGTCCGGTTGTTTCCGGTCCAGGTCACGGTGTTCGGCGCCCAGGTCGCGCCCGAGGTCGTGCGCGGCGCGTTGATCCGCTTGTAGCTGTTGACGGTGGGGTTGGTGATCGCCGCCAGCGCGCTGGCGTGCTTCATGATCCCGCCCAGGAAGTGCCGCCCCTGGTCCGACAGCCCGAGCTCGTTCTTCGGGTCGGCGAATGCGTTCTTCTTGCCGTCCAGCGTCCAGACCGAGATATGGGCATGGCAGCCCGAACCGGTCAGGCCCTTGAAGGGCTTGGGCATGAAGGTCGCGCGAAAGCCGTGCTTCTCGGCGATCGACTTGACCATGAACTTGAAGAAGCTGTGCTTGTCCGCGGTGGCCAGGACATCGTCGTATTTCCAGTTCATCTCGAACTGGCCGATCGCGTCCTCGTGGTCGTTCTGATAGGCCTCCCAGCCGAGCTCGAGCATGTAGTCGCAGATTTCCGAGATCACGTCATAGCGCCGCATCACCGCCTGCTGGTCGTAGCAGGGCTTCTCGGCCGTGTCGTAGACATCCGAGGGACCCGAGCCGTCGGCGTTCAGGATGAAGAACTCGGGCTCGACCCCGGTCTTGACCCGCAGCCCCTCTTTCGCCGCTTCGCCGATCAGCCTTTCCAGCACGTTGCGCGGGGCCTGATCGACAAGCTTTCCCTCCATCGTCGCCCGCGCGGCGACCCAGGCCACCTCCTTCTTCCAGGGCAGCTGGATCACGCTGTCGGGGTCCGGCACCGCCATCAGGTCGGGGTGCGCGGGGGTCAGGTCCAGCCAGGTCGCAAACCCGGCGAACCCCGCCCCCTCCACCGCCATGTCGTTGATCGCCTGCGTCGGCACCAG
>JBKBRG010000328.1:0-3661 GCA_046292325.1 Tabrizicola sp. | reverse complement strand
CAGCATGCCGAAAAAGCCGGCCAGGATCGTCTCGGCCGTCTCGCCCGCGCACCATTCCCGCGTGGCGATGTTGCCCATGGCATAAAGCGCGCCCGAAATGACCGGCAACAGCGCCGCGAAGGTGGCTCCGGTCATCGCTTCGGGGCCCAGGACCAGCACCACGCCCAGAAAACCGGTGCACACGGCCAGGACCTGAAGCCAGCCGATCGGATGTCCATAGAGAAACCGCTGGATCAGAAGCACGAAGATCGGCGCGGTGAACAGGCCCGCCGCGACCTGCGCCACCGGCAGGAAGGCCAGCGCGCCGAAGTAGATCACCATCGCCGCCGCATGGATCGCGGATCGGGCCAGCACGGGACCGGGGCGTCTGGGCCAGAGCTTCAGCCCGAACGGCACCGCCGCCAGCGCCAGCAGCACGAAGGCCATGGCGGTGCGCGTGGCATGAAACTGCCACAGGCCCCCGTCGCGGGCGATCACCCGCACGAAATTGTCGGTGAAGGCGATCACGAAGGCGTAGACCAGCACCGCGCCGAAGGCGGCCAGGGTTCGGTTCTGCGGTGCGCTCATGGTCCTGCCCGGGTTCGTTTCCCTCTGAATGACCGGGCTTTCCCCGACCTTCCAGCCCGAACGCGACGCCGCGAGGCAGATCCCGGTCGCGGATGCGCTTCGGGACCAGGCTCCGGGAAGGGTGATTGTCGCCGCCGCGGGGGCCGGATAGACTTGCGCCAAACAGGCAGAGACCTCCCGGCCGATGACGGCATTGAAGAAGTATCAACGGCTGGAATGCGGCGGCCTGTGGCGCGAGACGCCCCAGGACCAGCGGCGCGAGGTGCTGGTGCGCTTCGGCGATGCGACGCTGGTCCTGTCCGATCCGAAAAGCGGCACCGCGATCAGCCATTGGTCGCTGCCGGCGATCGAAAGGATCAACCGGGGCGAAGAGCCCCCGGTCTTTGCCCCCGGACCCGATGCCGCGGAAAGCCTGGAACTGACCGACCCCGACATGATCGAGGCGCTGGCCGCGGTGCGCCATGCCGTCCAGGCGGCGACCGCCCGGCCCGGCCGGCTGCGCGGGGCGGTCCTTGGCGCCATGGCACTGGCCGTGGTCGCGGTCGCCGTGTTCTGGCTGCCCGGCGCTCTGGTCCGGCACACCGCCTCGGTGGTGCCCCCGGCGCAGCGGGCCGAGCTTGGCCAGCGCGCCCTGGACGATCTGGCGCGGGTCACCGGGGCCAACTGCAGCAACCGTCTGGGGCTTCAGGCGCTGGCCGGCCTTGCCGAGCGGGTGTTCGGCCCGGTGGACACGCCGATCCTCTACGTCATGCCCGCAGGGGTCGAGCAGCCCCTGCACCTGCCCGGCGACGTGATCGTGCTGCCGCGCCGGCTGATCGAACAGGCGAACGGCCCCGAGGCAGCGGCCGGGGCGGCCCTGGTCGAGCGGTTGCGCTCCCGGGCCCGCGATCCCATCGTTCCCTTGCTGAATCACGCCGGTCTGCGTGCCACGCTGGCGCTTCTGACCACGGCCGCCCTGCCGGACGAGGCCATGGTCGGCTACGGCGAAGCCGCCCTGCGGGCCGCGCCTGTGGACGTGCCGGATGCCCAGATCCTTGCCGCTTTCGAGGCCGCGCAGATCCCTGTGACGCCCTACGCCCTGGCGATCGACCCGGAAGGCAAGACAACCGCCGGGCTTCTGGCCGCGGACCCCTACAAGGGTCTCGCCCCTTCACCGCTGATCCCCGACGATTCCTGGGTGGCCCTGCAGGGAATCTGTGACTCCTAGAGGTGCAGGGCCCCGCAGCTCGCCGGTCAGCGCCCCATCACGGTCGCGTCGGGAAACCCGGTGTCCTGCAAGGCGGCACGGGCTTTTTCCGCAGCCGCTGCATCGGGGAACGGGCCGGCAAAGACCGTGATCAGGGTCGAGCTGCCGCCCTGCACCCTGCCCCGCACCACCGAATGGCCCAGGGCGATCAGCTTCGCCTCGGCCCGATCGGCAGTCCCGGCATCCGCGAAACGCCCGACATCGACGAAATACCCGCCGGTGTCACCGCTGAGCGGGGCGGGTTCCGGCGCATCCGCCGTCGCCGGCGCAGCAGACGCGGCCTGCCCGGGAACATAGGGTTGAACGCCGATCTCCTCGGCCACCGGAACCCGGCGCCCGGACGGCGGATTGTCGCAGGACGGCGTGCCGTCGCGGCTGACCCGGGGGACCCAGATCACCTGCGCAGCGGTCCCCGCGCGAACGAACATGCAGCCCCTGGAATCGACGTATTGCCCGCCGGCATAGTCCGGCGGCGGCAATTCGGCCGGGCGGATCGGGTCACGGGCCACGACAGGCGTGGCCATCGCGATCAGGGCCGCCGTCGTCATGATCGCGCGCATCACTTGGTCCCGAACATCCGGTCTCCGGCATCCCCGAGGCCAGGCACGATGTAGCCGTGGTCGTTCAGGTGGCTGTCCACCGCCGCCGTCACGATCGGCACGTCGGGGTGGGCCTCCTTCATCCGTGCGATGCCCTCGGGCGCTGCCAGAAGGCAGAGAAAGCGGATCTGCTTCGCCCCCGCCCGTTTCAGCAGCGACACGGCCGCCGCGCTGGAATTGCCGGTCGCCAGCATCGGATCGACGACGATGGCGATGCGGTCCTCCATGTGCTCGGGCAGCTTGCAGTAATACTGCACCGGTTGCAGCGTCTCGGGATCGCGGTAAAGCCCGATGAACCCCACCCGCGCCGCCGGGATCAGCTCCAGGATCCCGTCCAGAAGGCCGTTGCCCGCCCGCAGGATCGAGACCAGCGCCAGCTTCTTGCCCTCGATCATCGGGGCATCCATCTCTTCCAGCGGAGTCTCGATCCGCTTGGTCGTCATCGGCAGTTCGCGCGTGACCTCGTAGGCCAGAAGCAGGCTGATCTCGCGAAGCAGCTTGCGGAAGGATGCGGTCGAGGTGTCCTTCTCGCGCATCAGGGTCAGCTTGTGCTGGACCAGGGGGTGACTGACGACCGTCAGGTGATCCAGCATGTCAAACCTCCAGGCGCTTTCCGATCCTCGCCCTGGTATCCGCATCGCAAAAGGCCGCGTCAAGCGACTGCCGCGCGATGCGCCGGAATTGTCCCTCGTCCCAGTCGAAGGCGCGGTGCAGCTCTTCGTATTCCCGCACCATGGTGGTGTGGAAGAACGGCGGATCATCGGTCGAGATCGTGACCCTGACCCCGCGCCGGTCCAGCTCATGGATCGGATGGGCGCGGAAGGTCGGATAGATCCCCAGCGCCACGTTGGACCCCGGACAGACCTCAAGCACGATGCCCCGTTCCGCCAGTTCGTCCACCAGCGCAAGGTCCTCGATCGCCCGCACCCCGTGACCGATCCGCTCCACCCCCAGATCGCGCACCGCGTCCCGCACGCTGTCCGGCCCGCCCCATTCGCCCGCATGCGCCGTCAGCCTCAGCCCGGCCTCCCGCGCGCAGTCGAAGGCCCAGCGGAAATCCTTCGGCGCCCCCACCTTCTCGTCCCCCGCGATGCCGAAACCCACGATCCAGTCCCCGGCCGTCTCGGCCGCACAGACCGCCGTCTCGCGCGCCTTCTCGGGGCCGAAATGCCGGATGCAGGTCACGATCCCGCGCAGGGTGATGCCGAAGTCGCGCTCTGCCTGATCCGCGGCCTCCCGTATCGCATGC
>JBKBRG010000327.1:0-3684 GCA_046292325.1 Tabrizicola sp. | reverse complement strand
CGACTTCAGGCCGTCTTCGGGGACCGCAAACCCGTCATCGCCATGGTGCATCTGGGCGCGTCGCCCGGCGCGCCGCTCTACGACGCTGCGCGCGGGATCGAGGGGATCGTGGCCGACGCCCGCGCCGATCTGACGGCCCTGCAAGCCGCCGGGTTCGACGCGGTGATGTTCGGCAACGAGAACGACCGGCCCTACGAGCTGAAGGTGGACACCGCCAGTTCCGCCGCCATGGCCTATGTCATCGGCCGCCTCAGGGACGAGATCACGGTGCCCTTCGGCGTCAACGTGCTGTGGGACCCGATGGCCAGTTTCGCCGTTGCCGCCGCCACCGGCGCGGCCTTCGTGCGCGAGATCTTCACCGGCACCTATGCCAGCGACATGGGCCTCTGGGCGCCCGACGCGGGCGCCGCCGTCCGCTATGCGCAGCGCCTCGGGGCCGGGGGGGTGGCGCGGCTCTACAACGTCTCGGCCGAGTTCGCCGACAGTCTCGACCGCCGCCCGCTGCCCGACCGCGCCCGGTCCGCCGTCTTCTCCTCGATCCCCGATGCGGTCCTCGTCTCGGGCGCGATCACGGGTGAGGCCGCGCGGATGGAGGACCTGGAGGCCGTCAAGCGCGCGCTGCCCAAGACCCCGGTGCTGGCGAACACCGGCGTCAGGCATGCCACCGTCGCCGATGTGCTGGCCGTGGCCGATGGCTGCATCGTCGGTTCCGCGCTGAAGGTCGGCGGCGATACCTGGGCGCCGGTCGATCCCGACCGCGCTGCCGATTTCATGGCCCGCGCCCGCGCGGCACGGGGGGGCCGATGACGCTGCCCTCCGTCGCCGCGCTGACCACCGAACTGATGCTGATCCCCGGCCTTGCGGGCCATGAGACCCGCGTCGCCTCCGCCATCGCCGCGCATCTCGACAGCCTTGGCCTTGCGCACCGCTCTGACCGCCTGGGCAACCTGACCTGCACTCTCCCCGGCGACCCCGCGCTTCCGCCGGTGATGGTCTTCACCCACATGGACCAGCTGGGTTTCGTCGTCCGCAAGATCGAAGCCTCCGGCCTGATCCGGCTGGAACGACTTGGCGGTGTTCCCGAACGCGCGCTGCCCGCGCAAGGTGTCCTTCTCTGCACCGACCAGGGCGACCTTCCCGCCCTCATCGCCAACAAGAGCCACCACGCCACCACCCCCGAAGAGAAATACAAGGTCCTTCCCTATGCCGATCTCTACGTCGACGCGGGCTTCACCTCAAAAGCCGAGGCCGAGGCCGCAGGCGTCCGGATCGGCACGCCTGTCACCTACCTTCCCCGCGCCCTCACGCTCGCCAACGGTCGCATCGCCGGAACCTCCGTGGACGACCGCGCGGGCTGCGCGGCGCTGCTCAAGCTCGCCGAGGCCCGCCGCCACAAACCCGGCCCCACCCTCCATCTCGTCTGGTCGGTGCAGGAGGAATACAACCTCCGCGGCGTCCTGCCCGCCGCCACCGCCCTGCACCCCGCCATCGCCTTGCAGATAGACCTCCTTCTGGCCTGCGACACGCCCGACATGACGGCCCGAGGCGACGTGACCCTGGGCGGCGGCCCCGGCATCAGCCTCTATTCCTTCCACGGCCGCGGCACGCTGAACGGGGTCATCCCGCATCCCGCCCTTGTCCGCCTGTTCGAGGATGCCGCCGCCACCGCCAGGCTCCCGCTGCAACGCTCGGCCCATACGGGCGCGCTCACCGACCTCAGCTACATCCAGTTCATGGGACCCGAGGGCGTCGCCTGCCTCGATGTCGGCTTCCCGATGCGCTATTCCCATTCCGCGCTGGAGGTCGTCGATCCGCGGGATCTCGAGGGCCTCGTCACCCTGATCGACTCCGCGCTTTCCGCCATCACCCCCGACCTCAAGCTCACCCGATGACCCACACTCTCGGCATCGACATCGGCACCTTCGAATCCAAAGGCGTCCTCGTCGACGCCCGGGGCCGCATCACCGCCCAGGCCAGCCGCCCGCACAGGATGCTGGTCCCGCGCGCCGGTTGGGCCGAACACCGGGCGGATGAGGACTGGTGGGGAGACTTCGTCCATATCACCCGCGCGCTTCTGCAGCAGTCCGGCCTCGACCCCAGCCGGATCAAGGCCGTCGCCGCCAGCGCCATCGGCCCCTGCATGCTGCCGGTGGACGGCGCGGGCAAACCCCTGATGAACGGCGTCCTCTACGGCGTCGACACCCGGGCGACGGAGCAGATCGCAAGCCTCAACGCGCGGATCGGCGAGGCCAGGATCCACGCCCGCTGCGGCAACGCGCTGACCTCGCAATCGGTGGGGCCGAAGATCCTGTGGCTGAAGGAAACCCGCCCCGATCTCTACGCCCGCACGGCCAGGGTCCTGACCTCCACCAGCTACCTCACCTGGAAGCTGACCGGGGAATATGTCATCGACCACTACACCGCCGCGAACTTCTCGCCGCTCTACGACGTGGCGACCCAGACCTGGACCGCCGACCTTGCCCCCGACATCATCCCGCTGGACAGGCTGCCGCGCCTGATGTGGTCCACCGAGATCGCCGGGCGGGTCACCGCCAGGGCCGCCGCCGAGACCGGCCTCGCCGAAGGCGCCCCCGTCACCTGCGGCACCATCGACGCGGCGGCGGAAGCCGTCAGCGTCGGCGTCCAGCATCCGGGCGAGATGATGCTGATGTATGGCTCGACCGTCTTCATCATCCAGGTCACCGCAAGCCCCGTCCGCGACCCGCGCCTGTGGTATGCGCCCTGGCTCTTCCCCGGCACGCACGCCTCGATGGCGGGGCTGGCGACTTCCGGCACGCTCACCCACTGGTTCCGCGACCAGCTGGCCCGGGACACGGACTTCGCGGCGCTCGTGGCCGAAGCGATGGACAGTCCGAAGGGAGCCAGGGGCCTCCTCTGCCTGCCCTATTTCTCGGGCGAGCGCACGCCCATCCACGACCCCCATGCACGCGGAGCCTTCTTCGGCCTGAACCTGACCCATACCCGCGCCGACCTGTTCCGCGCCGTCTGTGAAGGCATCGCCGCAGGCACCGCGCATGTGCTGGAAACCTATGCCGCGGCCGGTGCGGCGCCGGACCGCGTGCTGGCGGTCGGCGGCGGCACGAAGAACGCGCTCTGGCTACAGGCCACTTCCGATTTCGGCGGCATCCCGCAGCACGTCTGCGAACAGACCGTCGGGGCCAGCTACGGCGACGCCTTCCTCGCCGCCCTGGCCACAGGTGCCGCGGTCCCGCAGGACATCAGGACCTGGAACCCCGAGGTGACGACCGTCCAGCCCGAACAGGTGCCCGCCTACGCCCGGCAATACCCGCTGTGGAAGCGGCTCTATGCCCAGACGAAGGACCTGATGCAGGCCCTGCCATGACCGAATTCGCCCGGCTCCGACCCGAGCAGCTGCAAGCGGCGATCGCGGCCGATACTCCGGTTGTCCTGCCGATCGGCGTGCTGGAATACCATGGCCAGCACCTGCCTGCCGGGGTGGACCTTCTTGCCGTGACCGAGGTGCTGCGGCGTCTGGGCGAAGCCATCGTCATCCTGCCGCCTTTCGCCTATGGCGCGGCCAGCCATGCCGTGGCGGGGCCAGAGGGGACCGGGACGCTCCACATCGACGCAGGCGCGATCCTTCCTCTGGCCGAGGGGCTGTTCATGGCGCTTCTGCGCGCAGGCTTCCGCAACATCCACGGG
>JBKBRG010000326.1:0-3691 GCA_046292325.1 Tabrizicola sp. | reverse complement strand
ACCCGGGCCAGCAGCTCTTCGGCCCGCCGCAGCTGCGCCTTGCGGTCGATCAGCCCCATCCGGCGCGGCGGCGCGGCGATGCAGAGGTTGTCGGCGACCGACAGGTCGGGGATCAGCGACAGTTCCTGGAACATGCAGACCACGCCCTTCTCGGTCGCCGCCGAAGGCGAGGCAAAGCGGACCGGATGCCCGTGCAGCCGCATCTCGCCCGCATCGGGCTGGACGACGCCCGAGATGATCTTGATCAACGTGGATTTCCCGGCGCCGTTCTCGCCCAGGATCGCATGGACCGACCCGCGATGCGCGGCAAAGTCCACCGCCTCCAGCGCGCGGATCCCGGCATAGGATTTCGAAATCCCGCGAAGGGCGATGATCGGCGTGTCGCTCATTGCAGATCCCGGCGAAACGGGGCGGCCCCCACGGCAAGCATGGGGACCGCCCGCACCTTCAGTTCACGTCGCTCTCGTCCTTGGCCATGATGGCCGGGCCCGAGATGTTCACGCCGCAGGGCGGGAATTCGTTGACCGTGAAGAAGTTGTCCGGCAGGTCGGACCAGAAGTTCTTGCCGTCCTCGAGGTTGGTGTAGTCGGCTACCGGCAGCGGGACCGAGATCAGCTGCGGCATCGGGTTGCCCTCCAGAGCCGAGATGGCGGCCTTCATGGCAATGGCGACCAGGCCCGGCGACTGGCCGATGGAGATGCCCTTCAGCCCCTCGTCGCGGTATTCCGCGATGGCCTTGCGGAAGCCGTTCTCGGATTCGCCCGCGATCGGCACCCACGGATGGCCGGCATCCTTCAACGCCTGCACCACCCCGTTCGATCCGCCCTGCGCCACCACGGCCACGACCTGACCGTGCACCGCCAGCGCGTCGGCCACCACCTTCTGCGTGGTCCCGTCGTCCCAGTTGCCGACGACCGAGATCATCTCCCAGTCGCCGCCGTCCGCGGCGAAGACCTCGTTGATCCCGATCGACCGGTCGCGGTCCACCGAATTGCCCGGCAGGCCGCGCACCTCCAGCACCTTGCCGCCGGTGATGCCGGCCGCCTTCAGCTCCTTCAGGACGAACTCGGCCCACATCCGGCCCATGGCCAGCTGGTCCTCGTTCACCTGCATCACCGCGTCGGTGTCGAGGACGTTGTCGAAGGGCACCAGCACCACGTTGTTCTTGTCGGCCAGCCGGATCACCCGGTCGAAGCCGTCGGGGGCCACGGCGATGGTGACGATGGCGTCATAGCCCTGGTTGATGAAATCCTCGATGGCCCCCAGCTGGGCGGGCGCGTCGGTGCCGGTCGAGACCACCTTGAACTCGGCGATCTTGTCCTTGATCGCGGGGTCCTCGGCATAGGCCTTGGCGGTCTTGATCATCTGGATCCGCCAGGTGTTTCCGACAAATCCATTGACGATCGCAATCTTGTAGGGACCTTCCTTCGCGGGCCACTGCATGTATTTCGTGTCCGCCGACCAGGGCGCGAAGCACTCCGGCTCGGCGCCGGGGCCCGAGACGATCTCGGGTCCGGCCCAGGCGGCAACGCTCGCCAGCAGGGATGCTGTCACCGCGGCGACGGTCGCAAGCTTGTAGGTCATGACGTCCTCCCAGATGTCGTTGGTCAGTTGCTGTGGGGCTTCGCCCTTCTGGTCTTGCCTTGCCCGGCCCCGGGCCTGCCGGCCTGGTCACCCCTCCTCGAAGGTCCACAGACCGGCCCGCAGATGCGTGCGCATCAGATACTGGAAGGCCAGCGCGTCGCGCCGTTCGGCCGCGTCAAGGATCGCCTCGTGTTCGCGGAAGGTCTCGCCCTCGATCGTGCGCCGGGTCTTGCCGCGCTGCATGATCCGCAGGATCACCGGGGTCATGATCCGGTAGATGTCCAGGATCGACTTGTTGCCTATGACCGACACCAGCCGGGTGTGAAACCGCAGGTCGTGCTCGGACGCCTCGATCACGCTCTTGGCCCGCACCATCTCGCGGTTGATCTCGCGCAGATCCGTCAGATCGGACGGCCGGATGGCCGCGAAGATCTGGGTGACCGATCCGGTCTCGATCAGTTCGCGGAAGCCCTGGATGTCCTCGAAGGTCTGGCGCGAGATCTCGGTCACGTTGAAGGAGAACAGGTCGAAGGCCCGGTTCATCCGCTGATCGACGATGGTCGCGCCCACCTTGGGCCGCACCTCGACCACGCCGAAGGCCTTCAGCATCCGCATCGCCTCGCGCACCGTGTTGCGGCTGGAGGCGAAGCGTTCGCACAGTTCGCGTTCGGTGGGCAGCTTGTCGCCGACCTTCAGCCCGCCATCGACGATCATCTGCCGGATCTGTGCCAGCACCGCATCGACCGCCGACCCGCTGGCCCGGGCAATCTCGTCGGCGGCACTGGGCAGGGCGGTCTCGCGACCCGGGATCATGGGACGACTCATTTGTTGGTCCAGATTTGATCCCTTGGCCCGGATCGAGTCAACGGAATTCCGGACAATGCCGAAAATAGCCAGATCTGGCAGGACAAATGCGCGATGCGCCGGTCAAGGTCAGGTGCCGGGATGGTCGGTTCCCGGAAGCCCCGACATCAGGCTGCGCCGTTGGCGGATCATGCCCCCGGACCGTTCACCGTTTTCACCCTTCAAGTGCGGCGGGACCATCTCGCTGCCTTCCAGCCGGGCTCGCATCCGGTGAAAATGCTCTTGCAGGACCCGTGCGGCCCGGAAGACCGAATGGGTCCGACCTGGCCGACCGCCCGGCCGCCTGGGCCAAGGGTCGCCTGTGACCGATGCGGATCGGCGCCGCCCGGGCGGCTCCGGCAAGGTGGGGAGGGGACGGCCGTCTAAAGCCGGATGGCCTGGGCGACGCGGCGCAACTGCATGCGGGCTAGGGCCGGATTGGCCTCTTCCCGGTCGAGGGTCGCGCAGACATACACATGCGGCGACCTGTCCAGCGGACGCACCAGGTGCAGCCTGTCCATGCGCGTGATCTGGATGTCCTCGACCGCGTCGCCCGGATCAAGCGCCTGCAGAGCCTGCAAATTGGCCCGGGCCACCGCCACAAGGGCAAGCGCCGCGGCGTCCGGTTCCGTGGTCGCGGTCTCGCTGGTCATGACCGATCCCGTCAGCCCGTCGATCAGCCAGCCGCCACGGAAGCCGCTCATCCGGCGCAGTCCGGACAGATCGACATCGGCGACCCGCGTTGTCGGGCGCCGCGGCCGCAGCGGGATGGGCGAACGCAGCGGGGTGGGTTCAGCTGCCATCGGAGCAGCCGGGACAGCTGCCACCGGAGAGGTCGCAGCTGCCCTTTCGGCAACCGCAACCGGCGCGGGAGCGGGCGCAGGCACCACCCGGCGCACCAGCACCACCTTGCGGTCGGCCCGCGTCTCGGGCTGGGGCAGGGCCTTCAGCCAGTCGGCCGCCGACTGGAAGCGTGCCGCCGGCATCACCTGCATGGCCTTGTCGATTGCCTCGAGGAAGCCGGGCGGATAGCCCGCGAAGTTGCCGGCCAGGGGCTTGCACGGATCGTCCCGCTTTTCCGCCAGCGCCGACAGCCTGACCTGGCAGTTCACCGGGGCCCGGCCGGAAATGGCATGATAGAGCGACGCGGCCAGCGCATAGATGTCGCTCCACGGCCCGCTGTTGCCGCCTGCGGTATACAGTTCATGCGGCGAATAGCCGTCCTTCACCACGCTCAGGCCCGAATATTTCTGCACCGCACCCG
>JBKBRG010000325.1:0-3694 GCA_046292325.1 Tabrizicola sp. | reverse complement strand
ACCGCCGCTTTTACCAGCCAACCGGGTTGGTGGGTAGGCTACCCGATGGAGGTGGGACCGGACGGTCCCGGATGGGAGCGGCGATGCCAGGGAGGAGGAGGGCATCGCCGCATGTCGCTCTGGTCCCTGGGAGGAGGACGGGACCTCACGAATTCCTATTTGCCGTAGGCGGCCTCGTGGGCGACCTCGGGGATCGAGATGCGGCTGATGCCGAGGTCCGCCAGCTCGCGGTCGGTCAGGGAGTTCAGCTCGGCCACGGTCCGGGCATAGGTCCGACGCTGGGCGATCGCCGTCATGACAAGGTCGCGCAGGGCGGCGACGCGGTCGGCGAAGCCCTTGCGGGCGATGGGGGCGCTGTTCACATAAGCCATGTCACTCAAGCCTCATCTTCAGGTTCGTCAGCAACGTTCTGTCGCGCTGTTGCCGGTAACATGGACCTCATGCTGCGGATGCACAATAGCGCCCTTCGGCAATGCTGCCATGCAGCAAACGCATGACTGAGGTCACGGAAATGTCATGATTTGCCAATGCCTTCGCTGAAATTTTGAGCATTTGGTCAACAGTCCTTGCCCTTCGCCTGAAAGCCTACGACCTTAGTGCAAATCTTCGGCGGAGTTGAAACGATGGCGGTGGATCGGGACCAGGTGCTGGGCGTCTTGCGCGGGGTCGCGCACCCCGGCGGCGGCGATCTGGTGGGGCGGGATCTGATTCGTGCGCTGACGGTCGAGGGGGGCGTGGTGCGGTTCGTGATCGAGGCGGCGACGCCCGAGGAGGCCCGCAGTCTGGGCGCGGCGCAGGCCGAGGCGGAAGCGAAGCTGAGGGCCCTGCCCGGCGTGACCTCGGTGCAGGTGGTGATGACGGCGCACGGGCCGGCGGCAAAGGCGGCCCCGCCCAGCCTGAAGATCGGCCAGCACCCGACCCCGCAGGCCGGCGGGCCGCAGCGCATCTCCGGCATCGACCGGATCATCGCGGTGGCGTCCGGCAAGGGCGGGGTCGGCAAGTCCACGGTGGCCTCGAACCTGGCGGTGGCGCTGGCGCGGCGGGGGCGGCGCGTCGGACTGCTGGATGCCGACATCCACGGGCCGTCGCAGCCGAAGATGATGGGGGTGAGCCGCAGGCCCTCCAGTCCCGACGGCAAGACCATCGAGCCCTTGGTCGCGCATGGGGTGACGATGATGTCGATCGGCCTGATGCTGAGGGAGGACGAGGCGGTGGTCTGGCGCGGCCCGATGCTGATGGGGGCCTTGCAGCAGCTTCTGGGGCAGGTGGCCTGGGGCAGGCTGGACGTGCTGATCGTCGACCTGCCGCCCGGAACGGGGGACGTGCAACTGACGTTGTGCCAGCGGACGCAGCTGACCGGGGCGATCGTCGTCTCGACCCCGCAGGACGTGGCGCTCCTGGATGCGCGCAAGGCGCTGGACATGTTCGCCAAGCTGAAGACCCCGGTCCTGGGGCTGGTCGAGAACATGTCCACCTTCGTCTGCCCGAACTGCGGGCACGAGAGCCACATCTTCGGCCATGGCGGCGTCGCGGCCGAGGCGCGCAAGCTCGACCTGCCCTTCCTGGGCGAGCTGCCTCTGGCGCTGGACGTGCGGGTGGCCGGCGACAGCGGAACGCCCATCGCCGCGACCGACAGCCCCCTGGCGCAGCCATACCTCGCCCTCGCCGACCGGCTGATCGCGGGCGGCATGGGCTGAGACGGCCAGCTGGGCCGCGGTCGTCCGGCCGGCAGCATCGCCGCGGCGCATCCTGCGGCCGCCCCCCCGGCGGACGGAAGACCGGGGCGCCTCGGGGCGCTCGCATGATCCTGCTTGCAAAGATACCAACTGGTTGGTATCTTTTGGCGGCAGAGGAGGACCGCAGATGACCCACCCGATCCGGACCGTCTTGTGGTTCAACGACCGTGGCCGCGAAGCGGCCGAGTTCTACTGCCGCCTGATCCCCGAAAGCCGGATCGAGCACGCCTTTGCAAGTGACAGGGGCGGGCCCGACGGGACCATGCACTTCGAGGTCATCGACCTTGTGCTGAACGGCGTGCCCTATCAGATCCTGGAGGCGGGGCCGATGTTTCCCCTGTCGGAATGCGTCTCGATCATGGTGCGGACCCCCGACCAGGCCGAGACCGACAGGCTGTGGGAGGCGCTGGTCGAGGGCGGGGGCAGCCATGGACCCTGTGGCTGGCTGAAGGATCGCTTCGGCCTGTCCTGGCAGATCGTGCCCGACCGGGTCTATCGCCTGATGGTGGATGCGGACCGGCCAAGGGCGGAACGGGTGCTGGCGGCCGTGATGCGGATGGGCAGGATCGACCTTGCCGCCGCCGAAGCCGCCGCCGCTGCGGCCTGACCCCGATTGCAGGAGGAGACGCCAATGCCGGACGAGATTCCCGCCGACCAGCGCTATCGCCCCGAGGATCGGGTCATGCAGGGCGTGATCCCCTATCTCGCCCTTCCCGGCCAGGCCGGGGCGGCGGCCGACTTCTACATGAAGGCCTTCGGCGCCAAGGACATCGGCCGGATGCCCATGGAGGGCCGGCCCGGCCAGTTCATGCATGTCCAGGTCGAGATCAACGGCGGCGCGCTGATGCTGACCGACCACGACATGATGTCCGGCGCGGTCGGTGGCACAGATCCGATCCCGCGCGGGCATCTGCAACTGGTGGTGCCGGACGGTCAGGTCTGGTGGGACCGGGCGGTCGCGGCCGGCTGCACGGTGCTTGCACCCTTCGAGCCGCAGTTCTGGGGCGATACCTGGGGCCTGCTGGCCGATCCCTTCGGTTTGAAATGGGCGGTGTTGACACCCGATCCCGCGCTCTGGGACAAGGCGGCATGAACCCGGACCCCAACGCCGCATGACCGCATCCGCCCGCGTTCCGCGCGGCGAGGCGCGCGCGCGGCTGATCGAGGCCGCCCGATCCCTTGTGCGCCGCAAGGGCTTTGCCGCGACCTCGGTGGATGATCTCTGCGCCGCCGCCGGGGTGACCAAGGGCGCCTTCTTCCACCATTTCGCCTCGAAGGAGGCGCTGGGCGTCGCCCTGATGGACGACTGGACCGAAACGACCGGCACCATGTTCGCGGCGCATCCCTACAACAGCCTGCCCGACCCTCTGGACCGGGTCTTCGCCTATCTCGCGCTGCGCCGCGAGATCCTGGACCGGCCCCTCCCCGAGTTCACCTGCGTCGCCGGGACCACGGTGCAGGAAACCTACGAAAGCTCGCCCGCCCTCCGGGCGGCGGCGGAACGCAGCATCCGGTCCGGCGTGGACCATGTCCGGGCGCATCTGGCCGAGGCGCTGGCGGCGCATCCGGTGCCGGGGGTGACGGCGGAAAGCCTGGCGCGGCAGGTCCAGGTGGTGGTGCAGGGTGGCATCATCCTGGCCAAGGCCGCGAACGATGCGGCGCCCGCGCGCGAGGCGTTCGACCATCTGGAACGCTATCTGCGGCTCATGTTCGACCGCCCCGCGGTCTGAGACCGCCGGCGTCGGCGGGAGGCCGCCCCGGTGACGGGCACTGAGTCTTTCGAATCACGGAACTGGGAAATCATGGGATACGGCCTGTCACGGCCATTGCGAGGCGATTCCGCGTCAGGAAAACCTTGGGAAAGCGCCGGAAATGCTGCGCCGACTGGGTGGATCCGGGAAAGCCTGGGCGATCACGGGACTGTTATCCCATGTGACGAAAACACAAGATGTATAGGG
>JBKBRG010000324.1:3411-3706 GCA_046292325.1 Tabrizicola sp. | reverse complement strand
CATGGGGGAGATGAGTGAAGACGCCGAAGGCGATGGCCAGCGTGATCCTGTCGGGCACGCCGGGGAAGGCGAAGTCGGTGTCCTCGATCAGGTGATCGAGTGGCAGCGCCTCGGGGTCGGAGAGTTCGATGAGCCGTCCGTGCCGCATCAGGGCGAGCGAGGCGTCGGTGCCCCAGTAGTAGCCGGGCTTCAGGAAGGGCACGGCCCTGTGGCCGAGCCTCAGCGCGCCGCAGCCGATGTCGAGCAGGTGGTCGTCGGGGGTCATGCCCGCGTCGAGAAGGACCTGCATCTGGAC
>JBKBRG010000324.1:0-3401 GCA_046292325.1 Tabrizicola sp. | reverse complement strand
CGTCCCAGCGGCCGCCGACGATGTCGCGGTGGCGGCCCCTGGCGATGGCCTGATCATAGAAGCCGGGGGCGAGGTAGGGCGAGGAGAGCCGGGTCAGGCCTTGGGGTCCTTCTTGGCGGCGGCTGCGGCCTTCATGCGGGCGAGGAGCTGTTCGGGCGTCTCGCGCGGGGGCTTCACCGACTTTGGGGCGCCCTTCTGGGCGTGGTCGGGACCGCGAAGCGTGCTGCGGGAGCCCTTGGGGTTGCCGGATTTCGAATAGTCCATCGGGGGCCTCCGGGGCTTGGGGTCTGGGATGGGGATGCCGGATTTGTGGTGGCGGGGCAAGGGGTGCAGAGATGCCCTCGGTGGGCAAGGTCTGGGAAGCGTGCAATTTCAAGGCGTTGCGGGTTCCTGTCAGAGTGGTGTCAAGGTCATGGCGACGGGAGGGTCGGGCGCTCGTCCCCTCTGCCCCATCGCTTTCCCATGCCGGGGTGCAGGCGGCTGCCCGTCCCCGACAGTCCGGGCTCGGGCCTTCGCCGCACCGGGAAGGCCCCTGCCTCGGCCTGCACGCGCGGCGCGAAATGAAGAAGGGTGCGCATCGCTGCGCACCCTTGGCAGGCAGAGCCGGGGCGAGCCCGACCGACGGGGTCAGGCCAGCGTCGGATCGATGCCCTTGCACGCTGCGACAAGGCCCTTCACGGCATCGACCGACTTGTCGAACATGGCCCTTTCGGTGGCATCGAGTTTCACTTCGACCACACGCTCGACCCCGCCGGCGCCGATGATGACCGGGACGCCGACATAGAGGCCGTCCAGACCATAGGCGCCCTTGACGTGGGCGGCGCAGGGCAGGAGGCGCTTCTGGTCCTTCAGGTAGGCCTCTGCCATCTCGACGGCCGAGGCGGCGGGGGCATAGAAGGCCGAGCCGGTCTTCAGAAGACCGACGATCTCGGCCCCGCCGTCACGGGTGCGCTGGACGATGGCGTCCAGTTTCTCCTGCGTGGTCCAGCCCATTGCCACGAGGTCGGGCAGCGGGATGCCGCCAACGGTGGAATAGCGCACCGAGGGCACCATCGTATCGCCGTGGCCGCCCAGGACGAAGGCGGTGACGTCCTTCATCGAGACGTTGAACTCGACCGAGAGGAAGTGGCGGAAGCGGGCCGAGTCGAGCACGCCGGCCATGCCGACGACCTTGTTGTGCGGCAGCCCCGAGAACTCGCGCAGCGCCCAGACCATCGCATCGAGCGGGTTGGTGATGCAGATCACGAAGGCGTCCGGGCAGTTGGCCTTGATGCCTTCGCCCACCGATTTCATCACCTTGAGGTTGATGCCGAGAAGGTCGTCGCGGCTCATGCCCGGCTTGCGGGGGACGCCGGCGGTGACGATGCAGACATCGGCGCCCTTGATGTCGGCATAGGAGTTCGTGCCGGTGAGGCCGGCGTCAAAGCCCTCGACCGGGCCGGACTGCGCAATGTCCAGCGCCTTGCCTTGCGGCGTGCCCTCGGCGATGTCGAACAGGACGACGTCGCCCAGTTCCTTCAGCGCAAGCAGGTGAGCAAGCGTGCCGCCGATCTGACCGGCGCCGATGAGGGCGATCTTGGGTCTGGCCATGGGAGCCTCCGTTGGGGTGAATCGGGGGTGTGGGTAGCGGCTAATGGCGCGTCTGTCCAGCCTTCGGACGGCTTCGGTATACCATTGCATGCTGAATTTTCCGCCTTTCGGCTCGGCGCGGAAGGGGTTAGCGGTAACGCCGGCGGAGGGCGCGATGGAAGGTCCGGGATTCTGGGTGGCGGCAGTGGTCGCGGCGGCCCTGGTGGGGATGGGCAAGGGCGGCGTTCCGGTGGTGGGGATGCTGGGGGTGCCGGTTCTGGCGCTGGCGATCAATCCCGTGGTGGCGGCGGGGCTTCTGCTGCCGGTCTATGTCGTGTC
The DNA here is from genome assembly GCA_046292325.1 of Tabrizicola sp. Lineage (GTDB taxonomy): Bacteria > Pseudomonadota > Alphaproteobacteria > Rhodobacterales > Rhodobacteraceae > Tabrizicola. Next base: position 1,493 of record JBKBRG010000324.1, on the reverse strand, counting down.
GGATGTCTTCGGGCTTTACGCCTACCGCCATGCCTTCGACAGAAGGGTGCTGGCCATCGTGGTGCCGGGGGCGGTGATCGGAATCGGCATCGGCTGGGCGACGGCAAGCCTGGTCAGCGAGGCGGCGGTGACGCTGGTCGTGGGGGGCATCGGCCTAGCCTTTGCGCTGAACATCCTGGCGCGCAAACCGGTGGCGGCCAGCCCGAAGCGGGCCGAGGTGGCGCCGGGGCTGTTCTGGGGCGCCGTGACGGGGTTCACGAGCTTTGTCAGCCATGCCGGCGCGCCGCCCTATCAGGTCTATACCCTGCCCCTGGGCATGCCGAAGGCGGTGTTCGCAGGGACCTCGACGATCGCCTTCGCGATCATCAACGCGGTGAAGCTGGTGCCCTACCACGCCTTGGGCCAGCTGAACCCGGCGAACCTGAAGGCGGCGGCGGTTCTGGCGCTGCCGGCAGTCGTGGCGGTGTTCGCCGGGGTCCGTCTGGTGCAGCTGATGCCGGAACGGCTGTTCTTCCGGCTGGTGGTCTGGGCGCTGGCGCTGATTTCGCTGAAGCTGATCTGGGACGGCGCCCGCGGGCTGATCTGACCCGAAAGCTGCGGTTTCCGCCGGGCGGGGGGTGATCGCGGCGCCGATGCGTGGCAGCATTGTCCCGCGGCGGCCGCTGCGGCCCCCCCCACCCTCTCCCTCCCCCACGAGGGGGGAGGGAAGCGCCCGGCGCCCCGGCCCGGAAGGAGAGAACGGATGCTGCCCGACAAGGAGCTGCTTTACGCCAGCCTGGCCGCGCGGGACGGGAGGTTCGAGGGACAGGCCTTCGTCTGCGTGACCTCGACGGGCATCTTCTGCCGGATGACCTGCCCGGCGCGGACACCCTTGCGACGGAACGTGGTGTTCCTTCCTTCGGTCGCGGGCTGCGAGGCGGCGGGGTTCCGGGCCTGCAAGCGGTGCCGGCCTCAGGCCGGGTCGCCCCCGGCGGGCAGGCCCGCGGTCACCGCCTCGTAGTCCGAGCCCGAGGCCATCAGGCACATCCTGCCATCGGGCAAGGTCATGGTGATCGACCAGGTGCCGGTTTCCTCCGAGGCGTAGACTTCCATCACGGCGGCCTGGCCGGCGATGCCGACCGCGCGGCGCGTCTCGCCGTAGCGGTCGGCAAGCAGCTCGGTCACGGCCTCGCGGCTGGCGCATTGCGGGGCCGAATGGGCGATGTCGGCGGCGGCGAGCATCGCGGCAAGCCCGAAGGAGAGGGCGAACATCTCTTGGGTCATGGGCGGGCCTTTCTGGCGGTCGGGATGCGGGAAGGCTGCCGGGCCTGGGCTGACAGGCGGTTAACAGGGCGTTCCCGCGCTGCGTCTGCCGAATAATTTCTGCGCTGCGGCAGAATTGGGCTTGCCGTTTGTGTCGGATCCGTGCTTTCAGGCGCAAGAATGTTACGCGGAGGTGAGTCGTGGTCCGTCCCTATCGCTCTGTCCTGTATATCCCGGCTGCGCGCGAGCGG
>JBKBRG010000323.1:0-3708 GCA_046292325.1 Tabrizicola sp. | reverse complement strand
CGCCGTCCACGATCTTGTAGGGGACAAGCTTCTTGTCCTTCTCGACCTCGGGGTCGCCCAGGCGGCGGCCGATCAGGCGCTTGACGGCGAAGATGGTGTTCGCCGGGTTGGTGACGGCCTGGCGCTTTGCGGGCTGGCCGACCAGCCGTTCGCTTTCCGTGAAGCCGACGATGGAGGGCGTCGTGCGCGCGCCTTCCGAGTTCTCGATGACGCGAGGCTGCGAGCCGTCCATGATGGCAACGCAGGAGTTCGTGGTCCCGAGGTCAATACCGATGACTTTGGCCATGTGTGTATCCCTTTGGTTCAGGCGATGTTCAGGCAAGGACCCTGGATCAGAAGGCATCCCCGCCTTGAGAGAAGACGTCAGGTCTGGCGGCCCGGCGCCCGTGTGAGGCGTATATAGGCAGGCGTTTTGCGGCCTGCAACGGTTGCGTCACGGGCATTGCGGCGAATCTTCCGCAACGGGCCGATGCCATGGCGGAATTGGCCGGAGCCACCGCACAGGCCGGTTTCCGGCATCTGCTGCGCGATGCCATGCGCGCCATCCGTCCGGACCCAGCACAGAAACCGGCGCCGAAGGGGCACGGAACAAATTTGTTGCATATAGTAATACTTTTGCTAACGTCCCTTCAGCCACCCGAGGAGAGTGGCAAAATTTCCATTGGGAGGAAATCATGAACGTTTTCAAGGCTCTCGCGCTTGGCGCGGGACTGGGTGGCCTGTTGCTTTCGGCCGCCCATGCGGAAGGCCTGCAAGGCAAGGTGATCGGCTTTTCGCAGATCGGATCGGAATCGGGCTGGCGCGCGGCTGAAACCAGCGTGACCAAGCAGGTGGCGACCGAACTGGGCATCGACCTGAAGTTTGCCGATGCCCAGCAGAAGCAGGAAAACCAGATCAAGGCGATCCGCGGCTTCATCGCCCAGGGCGTTGACGCGATCCTGCTTGCCCCGGTGGTGGCCACCGGCTGGGAAGAGGTTCTGACCGAAGCCAAGGAAGCGGGCATCCCCGTCGTCCTGCTGGACCGCGGCATCGAAGGCCCGGAAGACCTCTACCTGACCTCGGTCGCCTCCGATCAGGTGAAGGAAGGCCGCGTCGCCGGTGAATGGCTGGTCGGCGCCGTCGGCGACAGGCAGTGCAACGTGGTCGAATTGCAGGGCACCGTGGGCTCGTCCCCCGCGATCAACCGCAAGAAGGGCTTCGAGGAAGCCATCGCAGGCAAGGCCAACATCACCATCACCCGCAGCCAGACCGGCGACTTCACCCGGTCCAAGGGCAAGGAAGTCATGGAGGGCTTCATCAAGGCCGAAGATGGCGGCAAGAACATCTGCGCGGTCTATGCCCACAACGACGACATGGCGGTGGGCGCGATCCAGGCGATCAAGGATGCGGGCCTGAAGCCGGGCACCGACATCCTCGTCGTCTCGATCGACGCGGTGCCGGACATCTTCGCCGCGATGGTCGCCGGGGAAGCCAATGCCACGGTCGAGCTGACGCCGAACATGGCCGGCCCCGCCTTCGCGGCGCTGGACGCCTACCTGAACAACGGCACCGTGCCGCCGAAGTTCATCATCACGGAATCGAAGCTCTATACCCCGGCCGATGACCCGCAGGGGGAATACGAGCGGCGCAAAGGCCTCGGATACTAGGTTTCCTCTCCGGGGCGCCGCCGGGCGGGGCGAGGGGCCCTGCCCGGCGGAATTGCTTTATCCGCGGGATAGGCGGACAGTTGGCGAACGGAACGGGAGGCAGCCATGACCGATGGAACCGCAAGGCCGGTGCTCGAGGCGCGGGGCATCGTCAAGGTCTTCGGCCAGCACCGCGCGCTGGACGCGGTGGATTTCACGGCCAATGCCGGCGAGGTGCATGCGCTTCTGGGCGAGAACGGGGCAGGCAAGTCCACGCTGATCAAGATCCTGACCGGCGCCTATCAGCCGGATGGCGGAGAGTTGCTTCTGGATGGCCGGCCGATCCATCTGCGCGATCCGCTGCACGGGCAGGGCTACGGGATCGGCACGGTCTATCAGGAGGTCAACCTGCTGCCGAACCGTTCCGTCTCTGAAAACCTCTTCCTCGGCCGCCAGCCCTCCCGCTTCGGCCTTGTCGACCGCCGGAAGATGGACGCAGAGGCGCTGAGGCTGCTTGCGCGCTATGGTCTGGACATCGACGTGCGGGCGGAACTGTCCGAATATTCCGTGGCGGTGCAGCAGATCGTCGCCATCGCCCGCGCGGTGGAACTGTCGGGCAAGGTGCTGGTGCTGGACGAACCGACCGCAAGCCTTGACCGCAACGAGGTGCAGCGCCTGTTCGAGGTGGTCCGCGGGCTGAAGGCCAAGGGGCTGGCCATCATCTTCATCACCCATTTCCTGGACCAGGTCTTCGACCTTGCCGACCGCGTGACGATCCTGCGCAACGGCCGCAAGGTGGCCACCCAGGCGCTGGACACGCTGAACACCACCGATGTCGTGCGCATGATGCTGGGCAAGGACGTGGCCTTCGAACACCACCCGACCGCCCTGGCCGGGGCGACGCGCGGCCAGGTCCGCGTCGCCTTCAAGGGGTTGAACCGGAAGGGTCTCGCCCCCTTCGACCTCTCGGTCCACGAAGGCGAGGTGGTCGGGGTGGCAGGGCTGCTCGGTTCGGGCAGGACCGAGGTCGCGCGGCTGATGTTCGGGGTGGACGGCGCCGACAGCGGACAGATCCTGGTCGATGGCCAGCCGGTGACGATCCGCAACCCGGCGCAGGCGGTAGCGGCCGGCTTCGGCTTCTGCCCCGAGGACCGCAGGCTTGACGGCATCTTCGGCGACCTCTCGGTGCGGGAAAACATCATCATCGCCTTGCAGGCCAAGCTCGGCTGGTTCCGGGCCCTGAACCGCGAGGACCAGGTGGAACTGGCCGGGCGCTATGCCGAGGCCCTGGACATCCGCGCCGCGAACCACGACATGCCGGTCAAGCTACTGTCCGGGGGCAACCAGCAGAAGGTCATCCTCGCCCGCTGGCTGGCCATCGACCCGACCTTCCTGATCCTTGACGAGCCGACCCGCGGCATCGACGTCGGCGCCCATGCCGAGATCGTCCGCACCATCAACCGCCTGCGCGAGGAGGGCCTGGCGCTCTTCGTCATCTCGTCGGAACTGGACGAGGTGGTGGCCTATTCCAACCGCGTCGTCGTCATGCGCGACCGCGAGATGGTGGCGGAACTGGCCGGCCCCGACATCGCATCCGACGCCATCGTCCAGGCCATTGCCGGATCCCCGCAAGAGGTGCGCCCGTGACCCGTCCGACCGTCGATCTGCGCCCCTCGACCGAGCCGCCCCTGCCCCGCCCGCGCCCGCTGGCGAGCCTTGTCACCAGGCCGCAGGTCATCGCCCTGGCCGCCGTCCTCTTCGTCAACTGGCTGCTCTTCCCCGGCTTCTTCACGATCACCTGGCAGGACGGCCGCCTGTTCGGCAGCCTGATCGACGTGCTGAACCGGGGCGCGCCGGTCGCGATCCTGGCCATCGGGATGACCATGGTCATCGCCACCAAGGGCGTGGATCTCTCGGTCGGCGCGGTCATGGCGATCAGCGGGGCCGTCGCGGCGGTCATGGTCACCACGGGCCAGCCCGCCTGGATGGCGGTGCTGGCCGCCCTTGGCGCGGGGCTGGTCTGCGGGCTGTGGAACGGGATCCTCGTCACCGTGCTGGAGATCCAGCCGATCATCGCGACCCT
>JBKBRG010000322.1:0-3708 GCA_046292325.1 Tabrizicola sp. | reverse complement strand
TCGTAGATCAGCCAGACCGGGATCGCCCAGGCCAGGCAGAACCGCGTCGCCGCCTGGCGCCGTGCCCGCCAGATTGCCGGCAGCGCCAGGATCAGCAGCGGCAGAGCCGGCCAGAAGGTGACGGGCAGCGCCAGCAGATAGGTCCCCGGCGGGGCGCCCTTGCCTTCCTGTCCCGCGGCGATCTTCGGCAGCAGGTCGGCGCCGACCGATCCGGTCCAGAAGGCCCCGTCCGTGCGCAGCGTGATCGCCACCACCCAGGGCAGGACCAGCGCCAGCGCGGCGGCAATCGGCAGTGCTGCGGCCAGCGGGCGCAGCCAGTCCGCCCGCCGGTCCAGCGCCGCCAGCGCCAATGCGGTCAGCCCCGGCACCATCGGCCCGATCGGCCCCTTGATCAGCAGCCCGGCCGCAACCGCCAGCCAGAAGCCCCAGACCGCCGCCCGTCCGACCGTCTGCCGCAGATAGAGCCGCGCCAGCACCGCCTGCGCGGCGAGGGTCGTGGCCAGAAGCGCCGCATCGGTCTTGGCGATCCGCGCCTCGCCGCCGATCACCAGGGTTCCCGCGAAAAGGGCCGCCGCCAGCATGGCCGGTCTCCGCCCGAACAGCGGAGCGCCCGCCACCGCCACCAGCAGCACCGACAGCACCGCCCCCGCCAGCGAGGGCAGCCGGTAGACCCAAAGCGGCGCCTCGGGCCCGCCGCCCGCCGTCAGGGCGGCGGCGCTTTGCAGCCAGTAGATCCCGACCGGCTTCTTGTGGCGGGGTTCGTCCTGAAAGCGGATGTCCACGAAGTCGCGGCTTTCCAGCATCTGCCGGCTGGCCTGGACGAAACGCGCCTCGTCGCGGTCGGTGACCGGCAGGGCCGACTGCGCCGGCAGGAAGGCCAGAAACGCGAAAAGGGCCAGCGCCAGCCAGTGCCAGGCGGCGCGCGTGCCGATGACGGCGGGATGCGGCGCGGAGAGGGTCGTCAATGCACGCCTCTCCGCTCGCCCGATGGCGGCTGGGATCGGCGCGCAAGCCACAGGGGCAGATGGCGCCGGGCCGCGTCGATGCGCAGGACGGGGTAAAGCGCCAGCGCCGCGCCGGCACCGAACAGCGCCGAGAACACCGCATCGCTCAGGAAATGCCGGCCCAACCCGATGCGCAGCAGTGCGACCAGCGCGATGTAGCCGACCGCCACACCGACCGCCAGCGAACGCTCTCCCCGGCGTGTCAGATGCGGCCACAGGATCACCAGGATCGGCAGGGCCAGCCCGGTGGCCAGCGCCACCTCTCCCGAGGTGAAGGAACAGTTGTAGCTGCATTCCTGCACCAGCTGCCAGGCCGGAGAGAAGTCTGCGCTGCCGCCGAATTCGGCCACGGTGTCCGGGCGGGCACGGCCGACATGGGATTTCAGCACCAGGTTGACGATGACGCCGCTGGCCAGCGCCACGCTGAGCACCGGATAGGCCAGAAGCCGCAGGTCGTCCCCTCTGACCCGGCTGTCGAACAGCCCGACCAGATAGGCCAGAATCAGGATCAGCGTGGCGAGCTCGCCCAGACGGCGGAGCGCCAGGTTGATCGTCGGCCCCGGCCCCGTGGCCCAGGGGAAACTGCCGCCTTCCACCGCGAACAGGCGCGACACCGCAAGGTCGATGCCGGGGAATGTGGCGAAGACGGCCTGCGCCAGGATGAAGATCAGCAGATAGGCGATCACGAGGCGCTGGTAGCTCATGTCAGGGCTCCGGTGGCTGGAGGGCGGCGGGGCAGGCCGGGCCGGGCAGGCGGTAAAGCACCAGCTCCTGTCCTCCGGCAAAACCGGGCGGGGCCAGCATGCGGGCGATCTCGGGGGCGTCGGAGACGGGCAGCGCGGCCCCCGCGCGCAGCAGCAGAACCGCGCAGCCGTCCAGGGCGGGGTCGTAGGGGGCGGACATCTCCCAGTGATGTGCGGGCAGGCCCCTTGGCGGGACCGCACGGATCGCCAGCCCGCTTGCCGCGCCGAACCAGGACAGGTCGGCCAGAAGGTCGCGGTCCTGTGCGACCAGGGCCTGTGCGCCGGCCTCCCGCGCCGTCTCCAGCGCCCAGGTGGCGATCTCGCCATGGCCCAGATAGCGCGACAGGACCGGGCGGCCGTCGGGCCGCTGCACCCCGGTGCCGTAGGCCTTCATCACCGGCAGGGCCACGGCGACCAGCAGGCCCAGCCCCAGCGCCAGCCGGGCGAGGGCGCGGTGCCGCACCAGCCACAGCGCCCCCAGGATCGCTCCGGGCACCAGATACAGCACCGCCCAGTTGGCCAGCGCCGGGCCCTTCGCGGCCTGCCCCAGCACGATGACCAGCGGCACCAGCGCCAGTGCCGCCAGCCCCGCCGGCGCCCCCCCTGCCGCCAGCCCCAGGATCATCGCCGGGAACAGGATCGGACCGGCGACCAGGAACTGCTCGGCCAGAAAGCGCAGCGGGCGCAAAAGCGACAGACCGCCGCCGGTGGTTATCGCCTCGACATGGTGCAAGGTGATGAACCCGTGCTGCCGCAGCCAGACCACATGCGGCGCGACGACGACCAGCAGCACCGCCAGCGCCAGGGCCGCGTCGGCCCGCCCCGGGCGCAGCCCCGGCGACAGGACCGCGGCGGCCAGGCTGCCGGCCAGCCAGAACAGCATCGCATGCTTGGCGAGGATCCCCAGCCCCAGCGCGAGCCCCAGCATGGCTGCCGCGGCCCGGTCACGGCCCCCGGCCAGCCGTGCCTCTCCGGTGCGCAGCTGTGCCCAGAGCGCCACCGCCGCCGCCAGCAGCATCGGCGTGTCGGTGGTCATCACCGCCGACCCCAGCGTCACCGCCGGCGCGACGAGGTAGAGCAGCGCCGCCAGTTCGGCCACCGGGCGCGGGGCCAGGCGGCGGGCGACCAGGAAGATCATGCCGGCCGTGGCGGCATGAAACAGCACGGCCGGCAGTCGCACGGCCCAGACGCTCTGGCCGAGAAGCTCGGTCGCGGCGCGCAGGATCCAGCCGATCAGCGGCGGCTTGGAATAGGCGCCGAACTCCAGCGTCTGGCCCCAGAACCAGTATTGCGCCTCGTCGGTCGAAAGCTCGGTCCGGTCCAGCAGCGCAAGGACGACCCGGAAGCCGATCAGCCCGAGCGCAAGGGCGAAGGCGCCACCTGCGACGACCTGACCTGCGCGATCAGTTGCCGGCATTCGCCGCGCGGTCGGGATGCTCGGCATGGATCAGCCACAGGTTCCGTATGTAGATGAAAAGCCCCATCGACTGGCCCAGGATGAACACCGGGTCGCGCCGCCAGAGCGCGTAGGACAGCAGCACCAGGCCCCCCGCCATGGAGAAATACCAGAAGGCGAGCGGGATCACCGACCGTTTCTCGCGCTCCGATGCGATCCACTGCACCAGGAAACGCGCGGTGAACAGAAGCTGGCCGGTCAGCCCGATCATCACCCAGGTGAATTCCTGCCAGCTCTGCACATGCAGCCAGGTCCAGAGTGTCTCACGCATTCACTGTATCTCCCGCAACAGGAACCGATCGCGCCTCGGCAAGGGCGGGGGCAGGGGCGGGTTCGGATCTGGCATCCGTGGTCAGCATCTGCGCCCGTGCCCGCTTGCGGCGGCGGATCAGCCAGGCGACGCCGAACAGATCGACGATCCCGACCAGCGCACGGTCGAGGTTGCCGTATTTCGACCGGCCGCTCTGACGCGGGGCATGGGTCACGTCCACATGGGCGACCTGCC
>JBKBRG010000321.1:0-3730 GCA_046292325.1 Tabrizicola sp. | reverse complement strand
GGATGAAGAAGGACGAGATCCGCGAGGCGCTGGCGGGTTTCGCGGGCGTCAACCGCCGTTTCACCAGGGTGGGCGAGGTGAACGGCGTCACCATCATCGACGACTACGGCCACCACCCGGTCGAGATCGCCGCCGTGCTGAAGGCCGCGCGGCAGGCGACCAGGGGACGGATCATCGCGATCCATCAGCCGCACCGGTTCACCCGCCTGTCGAACCTGTTCGAGGACTTCTGCACCTGCTTCAACGAGGCCGACGTGGTGGCCATCGCCGAGGTCTATGCCGCCGGCGAGGACCCGATCCCCGGCGCCAGCCGCGACGATCTGGTCGCGGGCCTGATCGCGCATGGCCACCGCCACGCCCGCGCGCTGCTGGACGAGGCCGACCTTGCCCGGCTGGTGAAGGAACAGGCGCGGCCCGGCGACATGGTGGTCTGCCTCGGCGCGGGCACGATCAGCGCCTGGGCCAATGCGCTGCCCGCGAAACTGATGGGAGCGGCGGCATGAGGCCGCGCCGCACCGGAGACATGGCCGAATGATCTGGGGTCACGTCTCGCCCCTGTTCTTCGGTTGCCTCTGGATCCTCTGTGCCGCCATCGTCGCCATGCTGCCGATGAAGCGGCAGATGCTGCCCGGCCTGGCACTTCTGATCGTCGCACCCCTCCTGCTGGCCTGGATCGGCTGGGTGCATGGCTGGCTCTGGGTCGCTGTCGGGACCGTTGCCTTCGTTTCGATGTTCCGCAATCCGCTGCTGTATGTCCTGCGCCGTGCCCTGGGACGGCCCGCGCCCTTGCCGAAGGATCTGGAAGAATGAGGCCGCAAGACCTGCCCGTCCGGTTCCGCAAGGCCGCAGTGATGCTGCAAGCGAGCGCCGGGCGATGACCGGCAATCTTGGCGCGGATCCCGACTACTGGCCGCTGGTGCTGAGCCTGCTGTGGCTGATCCTGGCCAATGTCATCGCGATGTTCCCCTCGCGCGATCGTCACTGGCGCGCGGCCTGTGTGCTGATCGCCCTCGGCGTGCCGCTTCTGGGCTGGGTGACCTGGGTCACCGGGCCGGTGGCGGGGCTTCTGCTGCTGGCGGCGGGGGCCTCGGTCCTGCGCTGGCCGGTGATCTTCCTGTGGCGCTGGCTGCGCCGGCAACTGGGGTAGGGCGATGCACGGGTTCCTCTGGGCGGTCGGTGGCGCGTCGGTGCTGTTTGCCGGGGTGCTCAGCTTTTTCGTGACCCGCCGCTATGGCTGGGGCGCGGCGCTGGCGCTGCCGGTCGCGGCGCTGGTCGCGGTGATCGCGATGAACTGGCAGGACAGGGGCCTGGACCTGCGCGGGGGGCTCGTGCTTCTGCGCGAGGCGCTGGTCTTCGCCGCCCCGGTGCTGCTGGGCGCCTTGTCGGGGGTCCTCCTGGCCCGGCGCTGGAGGGGCTGAGGGCTTGCGCCGCGCGCCAAAGCGCCGCAGAAGGCGGTCATGAGCGGACTGCCCGAAACGCGCGGCGTGCTGACGCCGGACCGGCCGCTGGCCGACCTGACCTGGCTGCGCGTCGGCGGCCCGGCGGACTGGCTGTTCCAGCCGGCCGACGAGGCGGACCTGTCGCAGTTCCTGGCCGCGCTGGATCCGGCGATCCCGGTCTTTCCGATGGGGGTCGGATCGAACCTGATCGTGCGCGACGGCGGCATCCGGGCGGTGGTGATCCGGCTGGGGCGGGGGTTCAACGGGATCGAGATCGCTGGCGACAGGATCGTGGCCGGTGCGGCAGCGCTGGATGCCCATGTCGCGCGCCGCGCGGCCGAGGCCGGGCTGGACCTGACCTTCCTGCGCACCATTCCGGGGACCATCGGCGGGGCGGTGCGGATGAACGCGGGCTGCTACGGCAGCTATGTCGCCGATGTGCTGGAGGAGGTGCGGGTCGTGACCCGGACGGGCGAGGTCGTGACGCTGCCGGCCTCGGCCCTGAACCTGCGCTACCGGCAAAGCGATCTGCCCGAAGGCTCGGTCATCGTCTCGGCGACCTTCCGGGCGGGTCCGGGCGAGCCCGCGGCGCTGGAGGCGCGGATGGCCGAACAGATCGCCAGACGCGACGCGAGCCAGCCCACGAAGGAGCGCAGCGCCGGATCGACCTTCCGCAATCCGGCCGGGTTCAGCTCGACCGGGCGGGCCGACGACACGCACGAGCTGAAGGCCTGGAAGCTGATCGACGATGCCGGACTGCGCGGGGCGCGGCTTGGCGGGGCGCAGATGTCGACCATGCATTCCAACTTCCTGATCAACGCCGGAGGGGCGACTGCCGCCGATCTGGAGAATCTGGGCGAAGAGGTGCGAAAAAAGGTTTTCCAATCAAGCGGCATCACGCTAGAGTGGGAAATCATGCGGGTCGGAGAATACCCGCGCGAATAACGGATCACGGGTCGGCAACAGACCCGGATGAGGCAGTGCATGGCGGGCGCATCGAGCAGGATGGCCCCCGAAGTGGCGGTTCTGATGGGTGGGCTTTCCGCTGAGCGGGAAGTGTCCCTCGTCTCTGGGCGCGAGTGCGCCAAGGCCCTGCGGGAGGCTGGTTACAGGGTGACCGAGGTCGATTGCGGCCCCGATCTGCCCGCGCGGCTGACCGAACTGAGGCCGGATGTCTGTTTCAATGCGCTGCATGGCCGCTGGGGCGAGGACGGCTGTGTCCAGGGCATCCTGGAATGGCTGAGGATCCCCTACACCCATTCGGGCGTGCTCGCCTCGGCGCTGGCGATGGACAAGGTCAGGACGAAGGAGGTTTACCGCGCCGCCGGGCTGCCGGTGGTCGAAAGCGTGCTGGCGACGCGCGAGGCGGTCGAGGCGGGGCATGTGCTGCCGCCGCCCTATGTGGTGAAGCCCTTCAACGAAGGGTCGTCGGTCGGGGTCTGCATCGTCCGCGAGGGATCGAATGCGCCACGTCTGGCGGCCTCGATGCCGGCGGTGGTGATGGTCGAGGCCTATGCGCCGGGGCGCGAGCTGACCACGACGGTGATGGGCGACCGGGCGCTGGGCGTCACCGACATCATCACCGACGGCTGGTATGATTACGACGCCAAATACAAGCCCGGCGGCAGCCGGCACGAGTGCCCGGCGCGGATCCCGGCCGAGATCGAGGCGGCCTGCCTCGACTATGCGCTGCGGGCGCATCGGGCGCTGGGCTGCCGGGGCGTCAGCCGCACCGACTTCCGCTGGGACGAGGCGCGCGGTCTGGCCGGGCTGATCCTGCTGGAGACCAATACCCAGCCGGGGATGACGCCCACCTCGCTGGCCCCGGAACAGGCGGCGATGCGGGGACTGGGCTTTGCGGAGTTCTGCGCCTGGATGGTGGAGGACGCCTCATGCAATCGCTGATCGCCCGCCGCCCCGCCGCGCCCCGCCTCCGCAAGGATCCGGCGCCGTCCAGATGGGCCTACCGGGCGCAGCGCTGGATGCTGACGCCCTATGTGCGCGGCTTCGTCTGGAAGGGCCTGCCGACCCTGGTGCTGCTTGGCGCGGGGGCGCTGTGGTTCAGCCACGAGCCGAACCGGCAGGCGGTGATCGGCCAGCTGACGCAGCTGCGGCAGGAGTTCGAGGCGCGGCCCGAGTTCCGGGTCTCGCTGGCCCGGATCGAGGGCGCATCGCCGGATCTGGCCGAGGCGGTGCGCGCCAAGCTGGCGCTGCCCTTGCCGATGTCGTCCTTCGACATCGACCTGGATGCCGCGCGACAGCGGATCGAGGCGCTGGACGCGGTGCTGCGC
>JBKBRG010000320.1:0-3731 GCA_046292325.1 Tabrizicola sp. | reverse complement strand
CCGCGCAGCACCTCTTCGTAGCGTTTGGTCAGTTCGCGGCAGACCACAGCCCGGCGGGTCGGCCCCAGGACCGTGACCATGTCCGCCATAAGGTCTGCCAGCCTCTTGGGGCTTTCGTAAAGGACAAGCGTGGCCTGTATCCCCGCCAGTTCGCCCAGGAACGACCGTCTCGCCGCCCGTGTCGCCGGGGCAAAGCCGGCGAACAGGAAACGGTCCGAGGGCAGTCCCGAGAGTGTCAGCGCGCAGATCGCCGCGCAGGGCCCGGGCGCGGCGGTCATCGGCAGCCCGGCTTCGGCCACGGACCGTGCCAGTTCGAAGCCGGGGTCCGAGATCAGAGGCGTCCCGGCCTCGGAGGCGTAGGCAAGGCTCTTGCCTTCGGCCAGCAGGTCCAGCAGGCGCTGCATCTGTCCCGGCCCGGAATGGTCGTGGTAGGCAATCAGCGGACGACCCGAAAGCGCGATCCCGTGGATCTCCATCAGGTGCCGCAGCGTTCTGGTGTCCTCGGCCACCAGCACATCCGCGCCGGCCAGAACGTCCAGCGCGCGCAACGTGATGTCGCGCGCCGCGCCGATCGGCGTCGACACGAAATGCAGCCCCGGCGGAATGGCGCGCAGGCCGGGATTCGCCGGAGTTTCAGAGGCGTCGGAGGCCGGCCTCACAAGTTTACTTCCCGCATCGAACCCTTTACCTTGGCCCGCAATCGCAGTCGCACTGCAACAGTGAGGAACCACCATGTTGTCCGTTATTCGCCGGGCCCGCAAGTCGCTGGGTCAGATGCTTGCTGGTCTTGGCGCCGTCGTCCTTTCCGCCTGCGTCCCTGCGACTGGCCCCGGCACGCCGCCTCCGGACGGCGGATCGGTGCAGGTGGCTCTTCTGATACCTTCCGGATCCGGCCAGTCTCAGGACGAACTCTTCGGGTCCAACCTCGAGAACGCGGCACGGCTGGCAATGGCGGATCTGTCCGGGGTCGATGTCGATCTGCGCGTCTACCGCACCGGCGGCAGCCCGGCGCAGGCCGCGGCCCTGGCGAAGCAGGCGGTTGACGAGGGCGCCCAGGTGATCCTTGGCCCGTTCTACTCCGAGGAAGCCAACGCGGCAGGCGTTGCGGTGGCCGGCAGCGGTGTCAACGTGCTTGCCTTCTCGAACAACGCCGCCATTGCGGGGGGCAACGTCTTTGTCCTGGGGCAGACCTTCGACGTGACCGCGCGCCGGCTTGCCGACTACGCGGTCCGCAATGGCAAGTCCAATGTCCTGATCGTTCACGACCGCAATGTCGCGGGCGAGGTCGGCAAGGCCGCGATCGAACGCGGGGTCGCTGCGGCCGGCGGAAAGGTCGTCGGCGTCGCCTCCTACGAGTTTTCGCAGAACGGGATCGTGCAGGCTGCGCCGGGCATCGTCAGCGCGGCCAGGTCCTCGGGGGCGACGGCACTGTTCCTGACCGCCGACACCGCGGGCGCGCTGCCGCTGCTCAGCCAGATGCTGGTGGACAACGGCATCGACCGTGCAACGACGCAGTTCATCGGCCTGACCCGCTGGGACATCCCGCCCGCCACGCTGTCGCTGCCGGGCGTGCAGGGCGGCTGGTTCGCCATGCCGGATCCCGGCCTTACCGCGCAGTTCCGCGACCGGTATCAGTCGGCCTACGGCAGCCAGCCGGTGCCGGTGGCCGCGCTGGCCTATGACGGCATCGCCGCCATCGGCGCGCTGGCCGGCCGGGTCAAGGGCGGAGCGCCGATCAGCAAGGCGGACCTGACCCAGCCGGCCGGCTTCGCCGGGGTGGCCGGGATCTTCCGCTTCCTGCCCAACGGGACGAACCAGCGCGGTCTTGCCGTCGCCCAGATCAGGGGCAATCAGGTCGTCGTCGTCGACGCCGCGCCGCGCAGCTTCGCCGGCGCAGGCTTCTGACACCGGGTCGGAAAGCCGTGGCAACCCAGGCGGCGGTATCGCCGATGCAACCTGCCCCGGGTTCCGCCCATGCGGTCCCCGATGCCGGTGCCCTGACGGCACAGGTCGAAGAGGCCCTGCGCCAGGTTGCGGATGCCAGGTCCGCACGGGCAACGGTCGTCCGGCTGCTCCAGTCCGCCAGGGCCGAGGCGACCGCCGCCTTCGAGGCCGAATTCCGCAAGGCCCCGCGCCAGGCCCGGGCGCTGGTCGCGGCGCAGGCCAGTCTGACCGACGTGCTGGTCCAGGTTGCCCTGTCCGCCGCGATGCGCCTGCATCCCCTGGCAAATCCCACCGAGGCCGAACGCATCGCCGTCCTCGGCGTCGGCGGCTATGGCCGGGCCGAGATGGCGCCGCAGTCCGACGTGGACCTGCTGTTCCTGACCCCCTGGAAGGTCACCCCATGGGCCGAGAGCGTGATCGAGACCATGCTCTACATGCTGTGGGACCTGAAGCTGAAGGTCGGCCACGCCAGCCGCACCGTCAAGGATTGCATCCGCCTCGGGCGCGAGGACATCACCATCCGCACCGCGCTGCTCGAACACCGCTTCATCTGCGGCCATGCGCCCCTGGCCGTGGAGCTGGACGCCAGGCTCTGGGCCGAGCTGTTCCGCAACTCGGGGCCGGAGTTCATCGAGGCGAAGCTTGCCGAACGGGCGGAACGCCACAAGCGGCAGGGCGGCCAGCGCTATGTGCTGGAACCGAACGTGAAGGAAGGCAAGGGCGGGCTGCGCGACCTCCAGACGCTCTACTGGATCGGCAAGTATGTCAACCGCGTGTCCTCGGCCGAGGGGCTGGTCGGCGCCGGGCTCCTGTCGCGCGAGGAGTTCGACAGCTTTGCCCAGGCCGAGGATTTCCTCTGGGCCGTCCGCTGCCATCTGCACTACATCACCGGCAGGCCGACCGACACGCTGACCTTCGACCTTCAGGTCGAGGTGGCGGCGCGCATGGGCTATCGCGATGCGGGCGGGCGGCGCGCGGTCGAACATTTCATGCAGGACTACTTCCGCCTCGCGACCCGGGTGGGCGAGCTGACCCGCATCTTCCTGACGGAACTCGAGGCACGCCATGCCAAGCGCGAGGCCAGCCTCTTCGGCATCTTCAAGATGACCAAGCGGGTGAAGGCCGGCTACAAGCTGGTGCAGGGCCGGATCGACGTGGCCGATCCCGCGGCCTTCCTCGCCGACAAGCTGAACCTCTTGCGGGTGTTCGAAGAGGCGCTGCGCACCAGATATCTTCTCCACCCCAATGTCATGCGCATCGTGACTTCGCATCTCGACCTGATCGACGACGAGATGCGCGAAAATCCCGAGGCGCAGCGCATCTTCCTCGACCTCCTGCTGAAGCACGGCAACCCGGAACGCAGCCTGCGCCGGATGAACGAGCTGGGCGTGCTTTCCGCCTTCATTCCGGAGTTCGAGCCCATCGTCGCGATGATGCAGTTCAACGTCTATCACCACTACACGGTGGACGAGCACATCATCCAGACGATCTCATGCCTGGCCCAGATCGAGCGCGGGGAGCTTGTCGAGGAACTGCCCGTGGCCAGCGGCATCCTGAAGGCCGGGGTGAACCGCCGCGTGCTGTATGTGGCGCTTCTTCTGCACGACATCGGCAAGGGCCGCCCCGAGGATCATTCGATCCTGGGCGCCCAGATCGCCCGGCGGGTCTGCCCGCGCCTCGGCCTCGATCCCGAGGAATGCGAGACGGTCGAATGGCTGGTGCGCTATCACCTCCTGATGTCCGACATGGCGCAGAAGCGCGACATCGGCGATCCGCGCACGGTGCGC
>JBKBRG010000319.1:0-3733 GCA_046292325.1 Tabrizicola sp. | reverse complement strand
AAGAAGCTGATCCTGCCCTATCTCGACATCGACCTGAAATACTACGACCTCGGGATCGAGGAGCGCGACCGCACCGACGATCAGGTCACCATCGACGCGGCCAATGCGATCAAGCAGTATGGTGTGGGCGTCAAATGCGCGACCATCACCCCGGACGAAGCCCGCGTGGAAGAGTTCGGCCTGAAGCAGATGTGGAAGTCGCCCAACGGCACGATCCGCAACATCCTGGGCGGCGTGATCTTCCGCGAGCCGATCATCTGCAAGAACGTCCCCCGCCTTGTCCCGCACTGGACCCAGCCCATCGTCGTCGGCCGCCATGCCTTCGGCGACCAGTATCGCGCGACCGACTTCCGGTTCCCCGGCAAGGGGAAACTGACGATGAAATATGTCGGCGACGATGGCACGGTGATCGAGAAGGAGGTCTATTCCGCCCCCTCCGCCGGGGTCTACATGGGCATGTACAACCTGGACGACTCGATCACCGACTTTGCCCGCGCCTCGCTGAACTACGGGCTTGCGCGCAACGTGCCGGTCTATCTGTCCACGAAGAACACGATCCTCAAGGCCTATGACGGCCGCTTCAAGGACATCTTCCAGAAGGTCTTCGACGAGGAATTCGCCGAAGAGTTCAAGAAGCGCGGCCTCACTTACGAACACCGGCTGATCGACGACATGGTGGCCTCGGCGCTGAAATGGTCGGGCGGCTATGTCTGGGCCTGCAAGAACTATGACGGCGACGTGCAGTCCGACATCGTGGCGCAGGGCTTCGGCAGCCTCGGCCTGATGACCTCGGTGCTGATGACGCCCGATGGCAAGATCGTCGAGGCCGAGGCCGCCCACGGCACGGTGACGCGCCACTACCGCGAGCATCAGAAGGGCAAGCAGACCTCCACGAACTCCATCGCCTCGATCTACGCCTGGACCGGCGGGCTGAAGCACCGCGCCAAGCTGGACAACAACGAGGCGCTGATGCGCTTTGCCACCACGCTGGAGGCGGTGACGGTGCAGGCCGTGGAAGACGGCTGGATGACCAAGGACCTGGCGCTGCTGGTCGGGCCGGACCAGAAATGGCTGACCACGATGGGCTTCCTCGAGAAGGTGGACGAATACCTGAACAAGGCGCTGAAGGGCTGACCTGGGCGGGATGGGCCGAATTGCCCGTCCACCTTGCAACGGGCCGGGGGAAGACCCTCGGCCCTTTCATTTGCGCAAAGCGATATAGGTCAGCATTATTGACATTAATCGCGACCTCCTGTAGTGCTTCCCGGCACCCAGGAGGCCCGATGCCCGACCGTCCCGACCAGATCGCCGACCGTCCCCGGCACAGCGCGGTGGATGATGCGCAGGGGATCGCCTTCGGCGTGACCATGGCCGCGCTGGGAATGCACATCCTGACCCACATGGGTTTCGTCACCGGCCAGACCACCGGCCTTGCGGTGCTGATCGCCCATGCCACCGGCCTGCCCTTCCCCGCCGTCTATTTCGGCATCACCCTGCCCTTCCTCGGCCTTGCCTGGAAGCGCATGGGTGCGGCCTTTGCGCTGAAGACGCTGGTCACGACCGCCACCCTCTCGGCCCTGGTCGCGGTCCTTCCGGACTGGATCGAGCTTGGCCGGATCGAGCCCGCGGTGGCCGCAGTCCTCTTCGGCCTGCTGTTCGGCATCGCCGCGCTGGCGGCAATCCGTCATGGCGGCAGTTTCGGCGGGTTGTCGGTCCTGTGGATCGAGCTTCAGGATCGCACCGGCTTTCCCGCCGGCCATGCGCAACTGCTGACGGACGTGGTGATCTTCGGCCTTGCCGCGCTGATCCTGCCCTTCGACACGCTGGCCTACAGCTTCATCGGCGCCGCGGTCTTTTCCCTGTTCCTTGCCGTGAACCACCGCCGCGACCGCTATATCGCCGCCTGACGGGCTCTGGCCAGCCGCCGCAAAACCCTGTAAGGCCGCCGCAACCCTACAGGACGGACCCAATGGAACTGCGCAACATCGCGATCATCGCCCACGTCGACCATGGCAAGACAACGCTTGTGGACGAGCTTCTGAAACAGTCGGGCGCCTTCCGCGCCAACGAGGCGGTTTCGGAACGCGCCATGGATTCCAACGACATCGAACGCGAACGCGGGATCACGATCCTGGCCAAGTGCACCTCCGTCGAATGGCAGGGCACCCGGATCAACATCGTCGACACCCCCGGCCACGCCGATTTCGGCGGCGAGGTGGAGCGGATCCTCAGCATGGTCGATGGCGTCTGCCTGCTGGTCGATGCCGCCGAGGGCCCGATGCCGCAGACCAAGTTCGTGCTGACCAAGGCGCTGGCCCTGGGCCTGCGGCCCATCGTCGTGCTGAACAAGGTGGACAAGCCCGACGCCGAACCCGACCGAGCGCTGAACGAGGTGTTCGACCTCTTCGCCAACCTCGGCGCCACGGATGAACAGCTGGACTTTCCCCATGTCTATGCCTCGGGCCGGTCCGGCTGGGCCGATCTGGAACTGGACGGGCCGCGCAAGGACCTTTCGGCCCTGTTCGACCTGATCGTGCGACATGTGCCGGCGCCGAAGCAGCTGGCACGTCAGGACGAGCCCTTCTCGATGCTGGCGACCACGCTGTCGGCCGATCCCTATCTGGGCCGCATCCTGACCGGCCGCGTCGAATCCGGCCGCATCGCCACGGGCGCCACGCTGAAGGCCCTGTCGCGCACCGGCGAGCGGCTGGAGCAGTTCCGGGTGACCAAGATCCTTGCCTTCCGCGGCCTGTCGCAGACCCCGATCGACGAGGCGGTGGCCGGTGACATCGTGACGCTCGCCGGCATGACCAGGGCCACGGTGGCCGATACGCTCTGCGCGCTGGAGGTGGACACCGCGCTGCCGTCGCAGCCCATCGACCCGCCCACGATCACCGTGACCTTCGGCATCAACGACAGCCCGCTGGCGGGGCGCGACGGCACCAAGGTCCAGTCCCGCGTCATCCGCGACCGGCTGATGCGCGAGGCCGAGGTCAACGTCGCGATCAAGGTCGCCGAAACCCCCGGCGGCGAGGCCTTCGAGGTCTCGGGCCGGGGCGAGTTGCAGATGGGCGTCCTGATCGAGAACATGCGCCGCGAAGGGTTCGAACTGTCGATCTCGCGCCCCCGCGTCATCATGAAGGAGGAAGGTGGCGTGCGGCTGGAGCCGATCGAGGAAGTCATCATCGACGTGGACGACGAATACACCGGCGCCGTCATCGACAAGCTGACGGGCGAACGAAAGGGCGACCTGGTCGAAATGAAGCCCGCCGGCACCGGCAAGACGCGGATCGTGGCGCATGTGCCCTCGCGCGGGCTGATCGGCTATCAGGGCCAGTTCCTGACCGACACGCGCGGCACCGGCGTGCTGAACCGCATCTTCCACGGCCACGCGCCGCACAAGGGCCCGATCCAGGGCCGCCGGCAGGGGGTGCTGATCTCGACCGAATCCGGGGTCTCCGTGGCCTATGCCCTGTGGAACCTGGAAGAGCGTGGCCGCCTGTTCATCGGCCCGCAGGAACAGGTCTATGTCGGCATGATCATCGGCGAGCACAGCCGCGACAACGACCTCGAGGTCAACCCGCTGAAGGGCAAGAAGCTGACCAACATCCGCGCCTCGGGCTCGGACGAGGCGGTGCGGCTGACCCCGCATGTGAAGATGAGCCTGGAAGAGGCCATCGCCTATATCGACGACGACGAACTGGTCGAGGTCACGCCGAAGGCCATCCGCCTG
>JBKBRG010000318.1:0-3739 GCA_046292325.1 Tabrizicola sp. | reverse complement strand
GCGCGAAACGCAGACCTGCCCCGCTGGCTTGACTGGTTCAACCGATCACGACCACACTCCGCTCTCAACGGCACATCGCCCCTCGCAAGGGTGAACAACCTGATGAGAACTCACAGCTAGGGTCAGGACCGGCAGGCAGGTCCGGGAATTTCCGGCGAAAGCTCCTGGGCGGGCCGGAAACGCAAAAGGCCCCGCTGTAAGGCGGGGCCCGTGCCGGGTCGATCCGATGGCCGATCAGGCCAGAGCGGCCTTGGCCCGGCCGGCGATGGCGTTGAACGCCTCGGGTTCGTGCACGGCGAGGTCGGCGAGAACCTTGCGGTCAACCTCGATCCCGGCCTTGGTCATGCCGTTGATCAGGCGCGAATAGGTCATCTCGGCGTCGAACAGACGGACGGCCGCATTGATCCGCTGGATCCACAGCGCGCGGAACTGGCGCTTGCGGGTCTTGCGGTCGCGGGTCGCATACTGGTTGGCCTTGTCGACGGCCTGGGTGGCGGTGCGGAAATTCGTGGAACGGGCGGCATAGTAGCCGGCCGCCTGCTTGATCACCTTGCGGTGACGGGCGTGGGTGACCTTGCCGGATTTTACGCGGGACATGTGCTGCTCTCCTTACCGGTCGTAGGGCATGTATTTCTTGACGATCTTCGCATCGCTGTCGTTCAGCAACATCGTGCCGGTCGCGTCGCGGACGAATTTCGGGGTGCGCTTGATCATGCCGTGGCGCTTGCCGGCGACGCCGGCCTTCACCCGACCGGTGGCCGTGAAGCTGAAACGCTTCTTCGCCGCCGACTTGGTCTTCATCTTGGGCATTTCCATCTCCGTGGTTTCAGGCACGACTCGGCATGCCACCCTGGCCGGCCGTGCGGGCATAGAAGCCGCCCCTATAGGGGCAGCCGGGAAAAGGTGCAAGCGGATTGCGTCAGTCGAACAGGCGCATTGCCGTCTTGAGCAGGACCCCGGGCACCTGCTCGAAGGCATATCCGCCGGGGCTGTAGATCAGCGCCGCCGAGATCATGCCCAGCGCCGTCACCGCCATGATGGCACCCATCCGGGGCGCGCGGCCTTCCACCCAGGCCGAAAGCAATGACGGAACCGACAGCACCAGCAGCACGATCCCGACCGTCAGAAGCAGATCCGTGTCCATGGCGCCCCGTCCGTGACCCCGTGCGGGCAGAGCCTACTCAGGGTCAACGCGCGAGATCAAGCGCTCGTCACAGGGCGCAACGCGCAGGATGTTCGTCGTGCCCTTGACGTTGAAGGGAACGCCGGCGGTGACGACGATCTGGTCTTCCTCGGTGGCGAATCCGTCCGACCGCGCGGCCCCCACCGCCGCAAGCACCGCGCCCTTGAAGCGTTCCTGCGGCGGGGTGATGACGCAATGCGTGCCCCAGGTCAGCGCAAGCCGCCGCGCGGTGGACATGAGCGGCGTCAGCGCGAGGATCGCCACATGCGGACGTTCGCGCGCCACCAGCGAGGCCGTGGTGCCCGACTGGCTGAAGCAGCAGATCGCCTTGATGTTGGTCGCCTCGGCGATCTCTCGCGCGGCGGCGACGATGCCGTCGGCCACCGATTCGCGACGGACGACGCGGCTGGCCTCGATGATCGAGAGGTAGGTCGGATCCTTCTCGACGCTCATCGCCACGTTGTTCATCGTGGTGACGGCCTCGACCGGATACTTGCCGGCCGCGGATTCCGCCGACAGCATCACCGCATCGGCGCCCTCGTAGATCGCGGTCGCCACGTCCGAGACCTCGGCCCGGGTCGGCACCGGCGATTCGATCATCGATTCGAGCATCTGGGTCGCCACGATGACCGGCTTGGCCGCCGCGCGGGCGCCGCGCACCAGCCGCTTCTGGATCGGGGGGACCGAGGTCACGGGCAGTTCGACGCCCAGGTCGCCGCGCGCCACCATGATCCCGTCCGAGACCTGGAGGATGGCGTCATAGGCCTTCACGGCCGCCGGTTTCTCGATCTTGGACAGGATCGCGGCGCGCCCCTTGGCCAGGGTGCGGGCCTCGATCACGTCCTCGGGGCGCTGCACGAAGGACAGCGCAAGCCAGTCGACGCCCAGTTCGCAGACGAATTCCAGATCGGTGCGGTCCTTTTCCGACAGCGCGGCGAGCGGCAGGACCACATCGGGCACGTTCACGCCCTTGCGGTTCGAGATCGTGCCGCCGACCTCCACCGTGCAGTCGGCGAAATCCTTGCCGCAGGCATTCACCCTGAGGCGGATCTTGCCGTCATTGACCAGAAGCGAGGTGCCGGGTTCCAGCGCCGCGAAGATCTCCGGGTGCGGCAGGTTCACGCGCGTTGCATCGCCGGGGATCGTGGAGAGGTCCATGCGGAAGGCCGCGCCTTCGACCAGTTCCTCGGACCCGTTGGCAAAGACGCCGACGCGGAGTTTCGGGCCCTGGAGGTCGGCCAGGATGCCGATCGGGCGGCCGAGGTCCTTTTCGACCTGGCGGATGATCTCGTGGCGCTTCCTGATGTCTTCATGCGCGCCGTGGCTCATGTTCAGGCGGAACACGTCGGCCCCGGCCTCGAAGAGCGCGCGGATCATCTCGTAGCTCGAAGATGCCGGGCCAAGCGTGGCCACAATCTTCACGTTGCGGTGGCGGCGCATCGCCATCCTCCTGCTCATAGGTTCCGTTCATGTGGGCCGCGTGCGTTATGGACCAAGTCGGATCATCCCGCAACGCCCGCATCCGCCGGGCGGGGCCCAAAATTCTTCGGCGAAGAATTTTGGGCGCGGCGGTGCGGAACGCGGGTTGCTGGCATCGGCGGGCGGTTGCAGGTAGAAGCGAGACGACAGGGCGGGGGTGAGGCGTGGCGTTCAGGATCGAGGGCGAGGATCGCAAGGGGCGCTGGCTGGTGACTTGCGACCATGCGTCGAACCGGGTCCCGGACTGGGTGAACGGGGGAGATCTGGGCATTCCGGCCGAGGACATGGCGCGCCACATCGCCTGGGACGTGGGCGCGGCCGGGGTGGCCAGCGCGCTGGGCCGGCTTCTGGACAGCCCGGTGATCCTGTCGGACTTCAGCCGCCTGGTGATCGACCCGAACCGGGGCGAGGACGACCCGACGCTGGTGATGCAGCTTTACGACGGCACGATCATCCCGGCCAACCGCCATATCCGCCCCGAAGAGGTGGAGCGGCGACTGGATCGCCTTTACCGGCCCTATCACGCGGCCTATGCGCGGCTGGCGGCGCTGCGGCCGGACCGGGTGATCCTGGCGGTTCATTCCTTCACCCCCTGCCTGCGCGGCCGCGCTCCCCGGCCCTGGCATGTGGGGGTGCTGTATTCGCATCTGGACGCGCGGTTCTCGAAACCGCTGATCGCGCGGTTGCGGGCCGAGGCGGACCTGACCATTGGCGACAACGAGCCCTATTCGGGGCATCTGCCGGGGGATGCCATCGACCGCCATGCCTTGCGGACCGGGCGGCACAACACACTTGTAGAGATACGCAACGACCTTGTCGCGACGCCGGCCGAGCAGGCCCACTGGGCGGCGCGGCTGGCCCCGATCCTGACCGAAGTGCTGGAGGTGATCTGATGGACGACCGGACCCGCATCGAACTGGAAGCCGCGACCTTCCGCGCGCTGATCCATCACCTGATGGTCAAGCGGCCCGATGTGCAGAACATCGACCTGATGAACCTGGGCGGGTTCTGCCGCAACTGCCTGAGCCGCTGGTATCAGGAAGCGGCGGCAGAGCGCGGGATCGAGATGACGAAGGA
>JBKBRG010000317.1:0-3748 GCA_046292325.1 Tabrizicola sp. | reverse complement strand
AAACGCAGACCTGCCCCGCTGGCTTGACTGGTTCAACCGATCACGACCACACTCCGCTCTCAACGGCACATCGCCCCTCGCAAGGGTGAACAACCTGATGAGAACTCACAGCTAGCGCGGGAGATGCTTGCGCTCCCAGCCTTCTGGATTGAGTCGAGCCAGCCGTGACAACGTCAGTGAGAACTCAAGTCTCCGGAGAGGGCGTTGCGCAAATTTGCCATCGTTCTAAGTTCAACCATTGAAGAAACTACTACACACTTGCTACACGCAGACGCTCTTGATTTTCCACTAAGCTATTGATAAGTAATGTTTTGTGTAGTGGCTAAGTGCCCTTCACCGGCACCATCCTTCCCTGAAGACAAAGGCCGCCGGTCCCGCTGGACACGGCGGCCTTGTTGTTCATCTTGCCGGTCAGCCTAGCGTTTCGGGCCCTTGGGCGGCACGAACCGCTTCGAGGTGTCGCGCGCGTCGGGCTTGGGCCTGGCCGGACGCTCTGCCCGGTCGAAGGTCTTTGCCCCTGCCGCCGCATGGCTCTTGAACCCGGCGGCCTTGCCGGCACCTTCCCGCTTCACGAAAGGCCGCGACTGGTCGCCCTTGGGCGCAAAGGTCCGCCTCGGGCGCTCGCCATCCTCGCGCGGCTTGTGATCGCCCCTGGGTTTCCAGCCTTCGGCCTTGCCCGCATGGGGCTTCCGGGCCGGGCGCTCGCCGTCCTCGCTCCGCTCGCGCGGTTTCCAGCCTTCGGGCCCGGGCGCATAAGGCTTCTTCGGCCGATCCGCATCCTCGCGCGGCTTGCCCTTGTAGCCACCCTCGGCCGCATGGCTCTTGTAACCCGCGGCACGGCCGGGGCGGTCCGCAGACCCGCCGTGGCTCTTGTAGCCCGCCGAGCGCGGCGCCGCCTTCTGGTCGGACGACCAGCGCGGCTTGCGCGGACGTTCTTCCTCGCCCGCGTGCCGAGGCATGCGCTCCTCCTGCGCCGTCCGCACCGGACGCGCGTCCCGCTCCGGTCGGGCCTCGGAGGGCGTCACCGTCGGGCGCGGCGTGTATTCCGGCTTCGGCGAGGCTTCCGCGACGGCTTCGCCTTCCTCCTCGACCACCCGGGGCGGCTTTGGCCTGTAGGCGGGTTTCTCGCCCCGTGCCGGACGTTCGGTGCGGCGCTTGTCGAACCGGGGCTTGTCAAGGTCCGGCTCGCCCTCGATCCGCTCCATCAGCAGGCCCTTGTCCAGGTCGATCCGCGTGCGGAACCTGTCGGCCACGCCCTCGGCGATCTGGACGAAGGTCTCCTCCTCGCGCACCCGGATCGCGCCGATCGAGTCCTTTCCGATGCTGCCCGCCTCGCAGATCTTCGGCAGCAGCCAGCGCGCCTCGGCCCGTCCGGCCCGGCCCACGGTGATCCGGAACCAGACCGAAGGCCCGAACTCCCCCCGCTCGCGCGGGGCCGAGGGCGCCGGCACCGGATTGTCCGTGGACAGCACCTCCGGCGCCGACCGCCCCTCGCGCCACAGCCGCACGAAGGCCGCCGCCAGCGCCTCGGGGCCGAACCGCTCCAGCAGCTCGCCCGCAATCCCGGCCTCGTCGCCCGGCGGAGCGGTCAGTGCCGGATGCTCGAGGATCCGCAGGTCGTCCTTCGCCTGCACGTCATCCGCGCCCGGCGCCGCGCCCCATTCGGCCACGACCTTGGCCCCCGCCAGCAGCCGGTGCGCCTTCTTGAACTCGGCCGGAGTCACGATCAGCGCCGAAACGCCCTTCTTGCCGGCCCGCCCGGTGCGCCCCGACCGGTGCAGCAGCGTCTCGGAATTCGACGGCAGATCGGCATGGACCACCAGTTCCAGCCCCGGCAGGTCGATGCCCCGCGCCGCCACGTCGGTCGCGATGCAGACCCGCGCCCGCCCGTCCCGCAGCGCCTGAAGCGCATGGGTCCGCTCCTGCTGGCTCAATTCGCCGGACAGGGCGACGACCTGGAACCCGCGATTGCCCATCCGCGCAAGCAGATGGTTCACGTTCACCCGCGTCTTGCAGAAGACGATGGCCGTTCGCGCCTCGTAATAGCGCAGCACGTTGAAGATCGCATGTTCCCGGTCACGCGCCGCCACCGAATAGGCCTTGTATTCGATGTCCACATGCTGCCGCGCCTCGCCTTGCGCGACGATGCGCAGCGCGTCCTTCTGGAACTCGCCCGCCAGCCTTTCGATCTCTTTCGGCACGGTGGCCGAGAACATCAGCGTGCGCCGGTCCTCGGGCGCGGCGGCCAGGATGAATTCCAGATCCTCGGCAAAGCCCAGGTCCAGCATCTCGTCCGCCTCGTCCAGCACCACGGCGCGCAGGCCCGACAGGTCCAGCGACCCGCGCTCGATATGGTCGCGCAAGCGGCCGGGCGTGCCGACGACGATATGCGCCCCCCGCTCCAGCGCGCGGCGTTCGGTGCGGTAGTCCATGCCGCCGACGCAGGTCGCCAGCCTTGCCTGCGCGCCCGCATACAGCCATTCCAGCTCTCGCGCGACCTGCAAGGCCAGCTCCCGCGTGGGGGCAATCGCCAGCGCGACGGGCTTGTCGGCGAACAGCAGCACGTCCTGCCCGCCCAGGATCTCCGGCGCGATCGCCAGCCCGAAGGCCACCGTCTTGCCCGAGCCCGTCTGCGCCGAGACCAGCGCATCGCGGCCTGCCACGCCTTCGGCCAGCACGGCCTGCTGGACCGAGGTCAGCGTCTCATAGCCCTTGTCGGCCAGGGCCTGCGCCAGGGGCGCGGCCAGGTTCTTGATCGTCATCGATATCTTTTCCAAAGGGGGGCGCAGCTATTCGCCCGTCAAAGCCAAACGGCCCCTGTCCCTTCGGATCGCGGGCCTCCTCGCCCGCAGTCGCAGGAATCTCGACCGTGCGCCGCACCTATCCCAGATCGGGCGGACTGTATAGACCTAACCCCGCAGCCGCGCCAAGGCCTCGGCATGCAGGCCGGCAGGCAGCGCCAGCACGCCCTTCGCCTGCGCACCCGCCGAGTTGAAGCGCAGCGGGGTGCCGGTCTGGTCCGTCACCACCACCCCTGCGCGCTCGGCGATCAGCGAGCCTGCCGCGATGTCCCACTCCCAGGCGTCGCGCAGCGTCAGCATCCCGTCGAACCTGCCCTCTGCCGCCAGGCACATCCGGTAGGCCAGCGAGGCGCGGAAGCCGCGAATGATCTCCGGCACCCCGCCCGGCCATTTCTCGGGCGCCAGGTTCGCCTTGGTGGTCAGGATGCTGGCCCCGTCCAGCCGGTCCCGGCCGCTGCACCGGATCACCTGACCGTCCCGCATCGGTTCAGAGGTCAGCGAGGCCGTGTATATACGGTCCAGCGCGGGTAGATACACGACCCCCGCCGTGACCCTTCCGTTGTGTGCCACGGCCAGAGAATGGGCCCAGGTTTCCTCGCCCGCGACAAAGGCGCGCGTGCCGTCGATCGGGTCCAGGATGAACAGCGTATCTACAGCCAGGCGGTCGGGACTGTCGGGCGTTTCCTCCGACAGCCAGCCATAGTCCGGCCGTGCGTCCATCAGCCGCGCCTTCAGCATGTCGTTGACCGCAAGGTCGGCCTCGCTGACCGGGCCATGCTCGCCGCCCTTGTCCCAGACCTTCGGGTTCCTGCGCCAATAGCGCAACGCGATCCGCCCCGCCTCGCGCGCGGCGTCGGTCAGAAGGGCCAGGTCACGCGCCGGCAAGGGTCATCCCGTCCACAAGGATCGACGGCACCCGCGTCGAAAGATGCGGCCGCGCGGCGGTC
>JBKBRG010000316.1:0-3753 GCA_046292325.1 Tabrizicola sp. | reverse complement strand
AGCTGGAATTCTTCCTTCTCGACCCCGAACGCGGCCCGGACGGCAAGATGCAGCCCGCCCGCGACGTGCTGGACCGCCGCTTCTCGCGCAAGACCGAGGTCTATTCGGTGGACCATCTGCACGGGATGCTGCCCCTGTTCAGCGACATCTACGCGGGCGCCGAAAAGGCCGGGATCAAGGCCGAGACGCTGATCTCGGAATATGCGCCCGGCCAATACGAACTGACGCTGCACTACCGCGAGAACGTGATGCAGGCCGCCGACGACCTGCTGCGGCTGAAGCGCATCGTCCGGGCGCAGGCCCGCGCCCATGGCGTCGTCGCCTGCTTCATGGCCAAGCCGAACGAGCATTACGCGGGCTCGGGCATGCATTTCCACGTCTCGCTGCTGGACGACAATGGCCGCAACGTCTTCATCGAGAAGACCGAAGGCAAATGGAACCCCACGCTCCTGCATGCGCTTGGCGGGCTGAAGGCGACGATGGGTGAAAGCATGCTGGTCTTTGCCCCGCACGCGAATTCCTGGCGGCGGTTCGCCAGCCAGTCCTACGCGCCGGTCAGCCCGAGTTGGGGCGTCAACAACCGCTCGGTCGCGCTGCGCATCCCGGCCGGCGACATCAAGGCCCGGCGGATCGAACATCGCCCCGCCGGCGTGGACGCAAACCCCTACCTCGTGGCCGCAACCGTCCTGGCCGGCATCCGCAAGGGATTGCAGGAACGGATCGACCCGGGCCCCGAGACCACCGGCAACGGCTACGCGGACGAAAGCGGCGCCGGAATTCCGGCCGACTGGAAATCGGCGATCGAGGCCGCAAGACGCTCGACCTTCCTGCGGGACGCGCTCGGCCACGACATGCACCGCACCTTCACCGCGATCAAGGCCGCCGAGTATGCCCGCGTCATGCGCACGGTCAGCGAGGTGGACTTCGACCTCTACCTGCACACGGTCTGACGGCAGCGGCGAACCGGTCTCGAAACCTTGTGCAGGATCCTTTGCGGGATCCTGCTCACCGCGCCCACCGGCATGCCGCAGAACAGACCGGCACGCCCGCCGCGATCGCCGCGGCGATGATCCGCGGGACCCGCGCATCCAGGCCGACCGGCGGCAGGAGGCGCCCGGTGAACCCCGCCTCGGCAAGGGCGGCCGGGATGTCGTCGCTGACATGCCCGCCCGCGGCGGCGAAGAAGGGCAGGCAGACCCCGCCGCGCCCGGTCAGCGATGCCAGCCGCGGGTCCTGGTCGATGAACCCCGCCGTCACCTCCGCCCCGGTCTCTGCCGCGATCCGCCCGGCGACATGCAGGGCAATGTCCGATGGCGCAGAGGACTTGAACGACCCGTGCGC
Source organism: Tabrizicola sp. (assembly GCA_046292325.1). Lineage (GTDB taxonomy): Bacteria > Pseudomonadota > Alphaproteobacteria > Rhodobacterales > Rhodobacteraceae > Tabrizicola. The sequence continues at coordinate 2,412 of JBKBRG010000316.1, read as the reverse complement.
CGCCAGGATCACCTGATCGGCCCCCGTCTCGCGCACGATGGTCACGCACAGGTCATGCACCGACCGATCGCAGCCGAAGGGCTCCAGCACCACCCAGTCCCCGGCCCCCGCCTCGGCCAGTCGCTGCGGGATCTGCACCCTCGTGAACCAGCCCCCCGCCATGAACATCGGAAAGACCAGCCCCCCCGGCCGCCCCGCCACCGCCCGCGCGATCGCGCCCGCCTCGGCCAGGGTCGCCGCGCCCACCGACCAGCCCGGCATCAGCGCCCCGACCTCGGCCGCAAGGGCCTCGAGCGCCGCCCCGGCGGGCCGGGGGTCGGACGGCTGGCCATGGGCCACGATGACGGCATGCCGGGTCATGCGCGCAAAGGTGACGCCCCGCAGCCCGAGGTCAAGCCCCGGTCAGGGCATCCGGCTTGCGATATAGCGGGCGAAGTCATGGTTCGGGCGTTCGAGATGGCTCAGCGCGCCCGGCGCCGACAGGCCCGAGCACAGCCCCTTCCAGACCCGTTCGACGCAGTGCTTGTCCTCGACGTTCACATCGTCCAGCAGCGCCTTCAGCGCCGCGAGATGACGTTCGGCCTCGGGATCGGCGCACCACTCGGCACTCATCCCCCCGCCGAACAGGACCTTCACCGAGCCCGGACCGTCGGGCGTCAGGCTCAGATACCAGAAATATCCCGGCGTCAGGGTGATCAGCAGCGCCGGGTAGATCGCGAGCAGCCAGGTGATCCGCCTCTGATCCCCGACCAGCCGGGTGTTCGACGGATGCGCCAGCGCCAGCGGCACCTGGTCGTTCTTCACGATCCAGTGGTAGTTGAAGGCCTCTTCCCCCGGCGGACATTCCATCAGGTTCAGATCGCAGGAGCCGCCGATCGTCCCGGCATGGCAGGCCGGCAGGTGGTAGCTTTCCATGAAGTTCTCGGCCAGCACCTTCCAGTTGGTGTCCCAGCGGAACTCATCGCGGAAGACCTCGCGGTAGTCCGTCATCGGCAGGTGGCCCACCAGCCGGTCCACCCCGGACAGCCTCTCGGCCACCGGCGGCGCGTCGGGGTTCAGCGTCACCATGATCCAGCCTTGCCAGTCCTCGACCCTTATCGCGGGCAGCCTCACCTCCTCCTTGCAGAACCCCTCGTTGCGCGCCATCGCCGGTGCCCCCCGCAGCGAGCCGTCCAGGTTGTAGGTCCAGGCGTGATAGGGGCAGACGATCGACCGCACGTTGCCGCGGCCTTCCAGCAGCGTGCTCATCCGGTGGCGGCAGACGTTGGACAGGGCGCGCAAGGCCCCGTCGCGGTCGCGCAGGACGACGACCGGCTCGCCGGCAATGTCCATGGTCAGGTAGTCACCCGGCTGCGCCAGCGCGTCCGCCCGGCCCGCGCACAGCCATTCCTTCGCGAAGATATGCTCTGCCTCGGCGCGCGCGAACTCGGGCGAGGTATAGACCGACTTCGGCATGGCCCGCGCCCGCTCGAACGGGACCGCGACATTGGCGCGCAATTCGGCAATGGCAAGCGAAAGATCGTGCTTGGTCATGAGTCTGGCCTCCTGCCGCAACTCTGCGTCCGCGGGCCCGGACGTTCCAGCGGAATTTCGACGGGTTCAGGGGAAATGCGCCCTGATCGCCGCCGCGAAGGCCTCGGCCAGCGCCGGGTTCGCCTCGGCGTCGTAGTGGATCCCGTCGATCGGCGAGACCTTGACCACCTGTCCCGCATCGAGGAACGGCACGCCTGTGCGCCGGGCCGCTGCCGCCACCTCGGCCGCCAGCGCCTGCGACTTCGCCGCCCCGCCGGCAAACATCGCCGCAAGGCAGCCGACCTCGACGATCGGCGGCGGCGCGACCAACAGCACACCGGGCGCCCCGCCCCCGGGCCCGCAGTCCGAGGCCCGGATCAGGCGCACCAGCCGCTCCAGCGACAGGGCGATGTCGCAGGCGTTGACCGAGAACCTCTCCTTCAGGTCATTGGTGCCCAGCATGACCAGCACCACGTCGATCGGCTTGTGGCTTTCCAGAAGCGCGGGCAGCACCGTCAGCCCGTTGCGGTGCGCGCCCTCGACCGGGTCGTCATGGACGGTGGTGCGGCCCGGATGGCCCTCGGCGATCACCTCCCAGTCGGGAAGCAGGCTGGCCAGCCGCCCCGGCCAGCGGTCCTCGCGCGAGAAGCGCCCGCCCGCGCCGAGGTCCGGCATCGGCATCGTGCCATGCGTGTTGCTGTCGCCGAATAGCAGGACCGTCCGTGTCATCTGCGCCTCCCTGTTGCCGGCTCAGGCTAGCGGCAGGGCCGTGACAATTCCACCCCGTCCGGCGCCCCGGGCCGGCGTATCTGATTGACGTACCTCACGGCCGGGCCGATACTTGCCACCGGAAACCTGGAGCCCAACTTGCGGCCAACTGTGAACGATATCGCCCGCGAG
>JBKBRG010000315.1:0-3753 GCA_046292325.1 Tabrizicola sp. | reverse complement strand
TGATCCAGACGATCTTCCTTCTGGGCATCTTCGGCGAGATCTTCACCACCACTCAGGGCGGCCCCGGCTCGGCGTCCACCACGCTGCCCTACATGATCTTCAAGCAGGCCATCGCCGCCAAGGACATCGGGCGTGCGGCTGCGGGGGGGATCATCGCGGTGATCCTGGCGAACATCGTCGCCTACTTCCTGATGCGCGGCCTTGGCCGGAGCCTGGAGAGCTGACATGGCCCGCGCCCTTTCCCCCCGCCGCAAGCTTCTGACCACCCTTGCCGCCTGGTTCGTGGCCCTGCTGATCTTCTTCCCCGTCCTCTGGATGATCCTGACCAGCTTCAAGACCGAGGCCTCGGCCGTCGCCATGCCGCCGCAGTTCCTGTCGGCCGACTGGACGCTGGAGAACTACACCGAGGTCTGGGCGCGGTCGGATTACCCCCGGTTCTTCTGGAACTCGGTCGTCATCGCGGTCGGGTCCACGCTTCTGGGCCTGGTCATTGCCATACCGGCCGCCTGGGCGATGGCCTTCGTGCCGGGACGAAGGACCAAGGATCTTCTGATGTGGATGCTCTCCACCAAGATGATGCCGGCCGTGGCGGTGATGATCCCGCTTTACCTGATCTTCCAGCGGCTTGGCCTGATGGACACCAGGTTCGGCCTGGTCCTTGTCCTGATGCTGATGAACCTGCCGATCATCGTCTGGATGCTCTACACCTATTTCAAGGAGATCCCCGGCGAGATCCTGGAAGCCGCGCGCATGGACGGGGCGAACCTCTGGAACGAGATCGCCCATGTCCTGACGCCCATGGCGCTGCCGGGCATCGCCTCGACCATGCTTCTGAACATCATCCTTGCCTGGAACGAGGCGTTCTGGACCATCGTCCTGACGACCACCAGGGCGGCGCCGCTCTCGGCCTTCATCGCCTCGTTCTCGGCGCCGCAGGGCCTCTTCTACGCGAAACTCTCGGCGGCATCGGCCATGGCCATCCTGCCGATCCTGATCCTTGGCTGGTTCAGCCAGAAGCAACTCGTCCGCGGCCTGACCTTCGGCGCGGTGAAGTGAGGACAACATGGGCAAGATCCAACTGACCAAGGTGCGCAAGGCGTTCGGCGAGGTCAATGTCATCCCGGGCCTGGACCTGACCATCGAGGACGGCGAGTTCGTCGTCTTCGTGGGGCCGTCCGGCTGCGGGAAATCCACGCTCTTGCGCCTGATCGCGGGGCTTGAGGATATCACCTCGGGCACGATCGAGATCGACGGCAGGGACGCGACGAACCTGCCACCGGCGAAGCGCGGTCTTGCGATGGTCTTCCAGAGCTATGCCCTGTATCCGCACATGACGGTGCGCAAGAACATCGCCTTTCCGCTGAAGATGGCCGGAATGGACCAGGCCGAGCAGGACCGGCGGGTGGAACGGGCCGCCAGGGTGCTGAACCTCACCAACTATCTTGACCGGCGTCCGGGCCAGCTGTCGGGCGGGCAGCGCCAGCGGGTGGCCATCGGGCGGGCCATCGTGCGAGAGCCGGCCGCCTTCCTGTTCGACGAACCCTTGTCCAACCTTGACGCCGCGCTGCGGGTGGGGATGCGGCAGGAAATCTCGGAACTGCATCAGTCCCTGAAGACCACCATGATCTATGTGACGCATGATCAGGTCGAAGCCATGACCATGGCCGACAAGATCGTCGTCCTGAACGCCGGCCGCATCGAGCAGGTCGGCGCGCCGCTCGATCTCTACAACCACCCGCGGAACCTGTTCGTTGCCGGTTTCATCGGCAGCCCCAGGATGAACTTCATCGAAGGCGCCGAGGCGGCGAAGCACGCTGCGCATACCATCGGCGTCCGGCCCGAACACATCGCGGTGGGCGATGGTCCCTGGGAAGGCGTGGTCGGCCTTTCGGAACATCTCGGCTCTGACAGCTTTCTCAAGGTCGCCGTGGATGGCATCGGCACCGTGACCGTCCGCGCGCCGGGCGAGGTCAACGCCCGCCACGGCGACCGCATCCGCCTGGCCCCGGCCGGAAAGATCCACCGCTTCGACACGAATGGAATGGCACTATGAGACTTGCCGGAAAATCCGCCCTGATCACCGGGGCCGCGCGCGGCATCGGGCTGGCCTTCGCCCGCGCCTACATCGCCGAGGGGGCCGAGGTCGGCATCGCCGACATCAACCTCGAAGCTGCGCGTGCCGCGGCGACGGCTCTGGGTCCGAAGGCCCATGCCATCGCGCTGGACGTGACCCGGCAGGAATCGATCGACGCCGGCTTTGCCGAAGCCATCGAACGGATGGGCAAGCTCGACATCCTGATCAACAACGCCGCCCTCTTTTCCGCCGCCCCGATCGTCGAGATCACGCGGGCCGACTATGACCGCCTGTTTTCGGTCAACGTCGCCGGCACGCTCTTCTGCCTGCAGGCCGCCGCGCGGCACATGATCGAGCGGGGGCAGGGCGGCACCATCATCAACATGGCCAGCCAGGCCGGGCGACGCGGCGAAAGCCTGGTGGCCGTCTACTGCGCCACCAAGGCTGCCGTCATCAGCCTGACGCAATCCGCCGGGCTGAACCTGATCCGCCACGGCATCAACGTGAACGCCATCGCGCCCGGCGTGGTGGATGGCGAACACTGGGACGGGGTGGATGCCTACTTTGCGAAATACGAAGGCAAGCCGCCGGGCCAGAAGAAGCGCGAGGTCGGTGCCGCCGTCCCCTTCGGCCGCATGGGCACGGCCGAGGATCTGACCGGCATGGCGATCTTCCTCGCCACCGACGAAGCCAGATACATCGTCGCCCAATGCTTCGGCGTGGACGGCGGCAACTGGATGGCCTGACCGATGACCGTTTCCCTTCCTGCCTATGACCGTTCGCGCCTGACCCCCGGCATCGTCCATATCGGGCTGGGCAACTTTCACCGCGCCCACATGGCCGTCTATCTGGACGACCTGTTCGCAATGGGACTGGACCACGACTGGGCGATCCTTGGCGCCGGGGTGCGTGAGGGCGACGCCCGGATGCGCGAGGCGCTGAAGGCGCAGGATTGCCTGTCCACGGTGATCGAGCTGGACCCGAAGGGCAAATCCGCCCGCCGGGTGGGGTCGATGATCGACTTTCTGCCGGTTCAGGCGGACAATGCCGCGCTGATCGCGGCGATGTCGGACCCTGCGATCCGCATCGTCAGCCTGACGGTGACCGAAGGCGGCTACTTCATCAACCCGGCGACGGGAGAGTTCGATCCCTCGCATCCCGAGATCCTGGCCGATGCCGCGGACCCGCACCGCACGGTCTTCGGCGCGATCATCGCGGCCCTGAAGGCGCGGCGGGCGGCGGGCGTCCGGCCCTTCACGGTGATGTCCTGCGACAACCTGCCGGGCAACGGGCATGTGACGAGGGCCGCGGTGACGGGCCTCGCGCGGATCAGCGACCCGGGCCTGGCCGACTGGATCGCGGCGAATGTCGCCTTCCCGAACGGCATGGTGGACCGCATCACCCCGGCGACCGGGCCGCGCGAACGGGCCATGGCGGCCGCCTTCGGCCTGGCCGACGACCCGGTGCCCGTGACCTGCGAGCCCTTCCGGCAATGGGTCCTGGAAGACAATTTCCCCGCCGGCCGCCCGGCCTGGGAAAAGGTCGGGGTCACGCTGACGCCGCATGTCCACAATTTCGAGCTGATGAAGATCCGCATCCTGAACGGCGGCCATGCGACCATCGCCTATCCCGGCGGGCTGATGGACATCGAATATGTCCACGAGGCCATGGCCGACCCG
>JBKBRG010000314.1:0-3783 GCA_046292325.1 Tabrizicola sp. | reverse complement strand
CATGCCGCCTCTTTGGCCGAGATCTCGCGCCAGGCCTCGTTGATGAGCTGAAGCCGGCGTTCGGCCAGCTTCATCGCCTCGGGCGGAACGCCGCGGGATTGCAGGACATCGGGGTGGGTGTCGCGGACGAGCTCGCGCCAGGCCTTGCGAGCCTGCTCCTTCGAGGCATCGCGCGGCAGGCCCAGCACGTCATAGGGATCGCGCGGCGCGCCTTCCACCAGCCGCGAGCGGACGATGCGGAAGCAGCGCTCGTCCAGGCCGAATTCCTCGGCGACATGGGTCAGGAAGGCGTCCTCGCCGGGGTGGTAGCTGCCGTCGGCGATGGCGATCTGGAACAGGGCTTCCAGGATGTCCACCAGCACATGGTGGTCGTCGGCGCAGATACGGTGGCCGTCCGGGTTGAACAGGCGCGCGATCTTGCGGGCATAGGCATCGAAGCCCGCCACGTCCTGCCGGGCCAGGTTGAACACGCGGGCGGCGTGTTCCTCTTCGCCTTCGGGGAAGGTGAAGATGCGGCGGAAGGCCGTGACCTCGTCGCGGGTCACGGTGCCGTCGGCCTTGGCCATCTTGGCGCCAAGCGCGAGGACGGCGATGGTGAAACCGACGGACTGTTCCGGCGCCGGCGCGTTGCGCAGGCGGTCAAAGACCACGGACAGCGGCTCGCCCTGGGCCAGGGCGGCGAGGGCTTCGGTGATGCGGGTCCAGATCGACATGGTCCGACCATATCCCGCGCAACGGCCTTTGTCAGAGGAATTTCTGCATCAGCACAAGGTCGAGGAAGCGGCCGAACTTGTGCCCCGCCTCGGGGATGGTCGCGATCACCCGATAGCCCATCCGGGCGTGGAAGGCCTGGCCGTCCGGGATCTCGCCCGAGACGCCGGCAATCATCTGGTGCGCACCGCGGGCGCGGGCGTGATCCTCGATGGCCGTCAGCAGGGCGCGGCCCGTGCCCTTGCCGCGGCAGTCCGGCCGCAGCGAGATCGAGTGCTCCATGCAGGTCCGGTAGCCCGCACCGCCGCGAAACTGGCCATAGCTCGCCTGGCCGATGAGGCGCCCCCCATCCTCGGCGACGAGGACGGCCTGGCCGGCCGCCGCCTTTTCGGCGATCATGGCGCGGATGTCGGCCTCGGTCCTGGGGACGGGGTTGAAGGTGACGGCGGTGTGGAGGATCCAGTGATTGAGCAGCGCCGCGAGGGCGGGGGCATCCTCGGCCCTGGCGGGTCGGATCATGTCAGGACGCGGGGGCCGTTCGGGGTGGAGAAGGTCGCGCGCAGGCCGGGGTAGGGGCCGCGCTCGACCGCGACGCGGGGATCGGACAGGCCGGCCAGCGCGGCGCGCAGCGCCTCGGCTTCGGGATGGGTGATCTCCAGCCCGGTCAGGCGGATGCCGTGGTCGCGCAGCGCGCGCGCGGGGTGCAGGTCGCCCTGCCACTGGATCAGCGCGGGGAAGCGGTCGTCGAAGGGCAGGCGGCCGCTGGCCGGCACGGCAAAGCGCCAGCGGTAGTCCCCGCGCTGAAGCCCGGTTGCGGTGCCGGTGCCGGACGGGGCCCTGGCCAGGGCCGCGTCCAGGTCGTCCGTGCGGCAGATCCAGTTGGTCAGCCGCGGCGGCCCGCGAAAGCGGTCGAGATCGAACCAGCGCGGGTGGCCGGGTTTCGGCGCGGCCGGGTCGATGGCGATGACTTCGAGATAGAGATCGCCCAGCGACAGCAGCCGGTTGTGCGTGCCCATGTGCGGATGCTTGCCGCCCCCGGCCAGCGGCACGCCGAGCGCCTGCTCGACCCAGCCCGCACCTTCCTCGAGCGAGGTGGCCGAAACGGCGAGGTGATCCAGCGCCAGCATCAGTCGGCGTCCTTCAGCTCGACCCTGGTCTGGGCCTTCAGCGCCAGGGCCAGCGCGGCGAAGCGGGCCTGCGCGACCTCGCCGAACAGGCTGACGCCGTCCTCGGTCAGCGCGAGGGTCAGCACGCGCTTTTTCGGATTCCAGCGCAGGGCCCCCGCCTTGGACGGGTCGCCGATCGAGAACATGGCGCCGAAGCGCATCGCCTTGCCCAGGGCCTCGGCCTCCTGGATGTCGGTTTCCGACAGCAGGCGGAACAGGGGTTCCATCCGGCTGCCGGCGCGGCTGTTCTTGTAGCGGTGGAGCAGCGCCAGGCCCAGGAATACCCGGCCGGGGTGGTCGAGCCCGCCAAGGTTCGCCCGGGTGGCATTGTCGAAGCAGGCCTCGGCCCGGTAGTCCGGGTGGGCGCGCCAGGTGGTGTCGTGCAGAAGGCAGGCGGCCTTGATCAGGCGCAGACGCTCTGGCGGCGCGTCCTTGAACAGGGGTTCCAGGAAGGCGAAGAGCTTCTTGCCGAAGCCGGGGATGCGGGCCTGCGTCAGTTCGGTGATGCGGGCGGCCTCGATCAGCGGATCGCGCGCGCGAAGGCGTTCCGGCATCTGTTCGTAGAGCAGCCCCTCGCGGATCCCATAGGCCGAGACGTCGATTTCCGAGGGCTTCAGCATGCGGATGATCTCGCGCAGGACCTCGCAGGCGAGGGGGACGAGTTCCATCCGTTCGGCGCTGGTTCCGGTGCGGCCGCGCAGCGCGGCAAGATCGGCGGTCGCCAGCCAGTCGAGCGTGGCCAGAAGGCCGTCCGGGGTCATGCGGTATTCGTGCAGGACGGTCAGCGGATAGTTGCGACGTTCCATGTCAAGCCGCGCGATGACGCGCCAGCTGCCGCCGACAAGGTAGATGCGGTCGCCGCCGGCCTTGAGATCCTTCGTGGCGGCTTCGAGCACCGCAGCGATATGCGCCTTGCGCTTCTTCGCGTCAGCCGAGACCTGTTGCAGCCGGAACGGGCCGAGGGGGGTGGAGACCCTCTTGCCGACGCGGCCGTCGCCGATGCGCGCCAGTTCCATCGAGTTGCCGCCGATATCGCAGACGATCCCCTTGGCATCGGGCCAGCCCAGCAGCACGCCCTGGGCCGACAGCCGCGCCTCCTCGGCCCCGTCGATGACGTGAAGCCTGAGGCCGGTCTCGCGCAGGACCTCGGCCTGGAATTCGGGGCCGTCCTCGGCCTCGCGCGTGGCTGCGGTGGCGACCACGGTGAAGGGCGAGATGTCCATGCCGCGGGCCAGAAGCGCAAAGCGCTTCAGCGCCGCCAGGGCCCGGACCCTGCCCTCGGGGTTGAGCCGGCCGGTCTGCGCCAGGCCCTTGCCGAGGCCGCACATGATCTTTTCGTTGTAGAAATAGGCCGGGCTGCGCGCGGCACCGTCAAAGACCACCATCCGCACCGAGTTCGAGCCGACATCCACCACCCCCACACGCGACAGCGCGCGCGCCGAGGGGTCGTCGAACAGGGGTTTGCCGAACGGTCCCCAGTCGCCCGCATCGTCGTCATCGGGCTGGGGGGCGGTTCCGTCTGCGGCCATGGAAGAATCCTCCGGGGTCGTGCGGCGACATCGTGACGGGGCGGCGGGATGCGGTCAACCTGCCGGGGGGCGGCAAGCCTCGTCGAAGAGTCTTGCAGATTCCGTCGCGGGATCCGGTCTGCCCGCGCGGGGGCCTATCGCTTTTTCGGCTTTGGCGACGGCCGGTCGCCGATGGCCCGCGCCGCCTCGGCAGCGGCGCGCAGTTCCTCGGCGATTTCCTCGGCCTCCTCCGGGTCGAAGTCGAGCGGAAGTTCGATCCCGCCGTCGGCCTCGATGTAGATGCGCACCATGCCCGCGTCGGTGGGGCCGATTTGCAGGTTGGCGGCGATGTCGCTGGGGGAATTGATGCCCATGGGAATGCTCCGGCTTTGCCGGAC
>JBKBRG010000313.1:0-3789 GCA_046292325.1 Tabrizicola sp. | reverse complement strand
CATGAGGGGATCCTGTTCCGCGACGTGACCACGCTGTTCGCCGACCCGCGCGGGTTCCGGATGTGTGTGGACCAGCTGCTTGCCCCCTATGCCGGCCAGAGGATCGACAAGGTCGCCGGGCTCGAGGCGCGCGGCTTCATCCTGGGCGGCGCGGTCGCGCACCAGCTCTCCACCGGTTTCGTCCCGATCCGCAAGAAGGGCAAGCTGCCGGGCCGGACGATCGCCCAGTCCTACACGCTGGAATACGGCGAGGCGGTGGTCGAGGTGCATGACGATGCGATGCAGCCCGGAGAGAAGGTCCTGCTCGTCGATGACCTTCTGGCCACCGGCGGCACCGCCGAGGCCGGCATCCGCCTGATCGAGCGCCTCGGCGCCGAGGTCGTCGGTTGCGCCTTCGTGGTGGACCTGCCCGACCTCGGCGGCCGCCGGAAGCTCGAGGCGATGGGCATGGACGTTCACGCGCTGTGCGCGTTCGAAGGGCTCTGACCCCCGGATCCCGCGGAAAGTCCGATCAGGGTGCGGGGCGATGAGCGTCCGTTAACCGTCTCGAAAGAGAATCAGCCTAGACAGGTGCTTGTCGGGACTACCCACCCCGACCGCGCTGCAACCCACAGCGTGACCCACACACCCCCCAAAGCACCCCGTCGCAGGTTTCCTGCGGCGGGGATGTTCGTTCCGGACCCCCGCTCTGCCGAGGCATCGACAGCGCCCCCCGGCCAGGAGCGACGCAGGCACCGACAGGCCCGCGCTCAGCCCAGCACCGCGCCGGGGTTCATGATCCCGGCCGGATCCAGCGCCATCTTGATCGCCCGCATCGCCCTCAGCTTCCCCGGATCGCCATAGCGCACCAGATCCGCCACCTTCAGCCGCCCGACCCCGTGTTCGGCCGCCACCGACCCGCCAAGGTCATGCACCAGGTCATGCACCATGCGCTTGACCTCGTCGCGGACCCCGTCATGCTCGGCCCGGGCGTGACCGCGTTCCGGGAAAACGTTCCAGTGCAGGTTCCCGTCGCCGAGGTGCCCGAAGCAGTTGACCCGGAACGCCCCCAGCCCCGCAATCGCGCGCGGGGCCTCGACGATGAAGCGCGGGATCGCCGACAGCGGCAGAGAGATGTCGTGGCTCGACACCGCGCCCACCCTTCGGTTCGCCAGCGGGATCGACTCGCGCAGCGCCCAGATGGCGGCGGCCTGCGCATCCGAGGTCGCGATCACCCCGTCCGCCACCAGCCCGGCTTCCGCCCCGACGGCATAAAGCGTGGCCATGGTCGCCTCGGGCTCCATCCCCGACGGAAGTTCCAGTTCCAGAAGCACCTGCCATTCCGGCACCGGATCGAGCGGCGGGCGAAGATCGAAGCCCGTCTCCCGAAGGAAGTCGAACCCCGTCCGGTGGATCAGCTCGAAGGCCGAGACCATCCCGGCCGCCCGCTCTCCGCAGAGCGCCAGCAGGTCCAGCGCGGCGCGGGGCGAGGGCACCGCCAGCAGCGCCACCACCCGCGCCGCGGGTTGCGGAAACAGCTTCAGACTTGCCGCCGTGATCACCCCCAGCGTGCCCTCGGACCCGATCAGCAGATGCCGCAGGTCATAGCCCGCATTGTCCTTGCGCAGCCGCGTCAGGCCGTTGAACACCGTGCCGTCCGGCAGCACCGCCTCCAGCCCCAGGCAGAGATCGCGCGCATTGCCATAGCGCAGCACCGCGGTCCCCCCGGCATTGGCCGCAAGGTTTCCGCCGATGCGGCAGCTTCCTTCCGAGGCCAGCGACAGCGGAAACAGCCGCGCCACCTTCGCCGCCTCGGCCTGCACATCCGCCAGCACCATCCCTGCCTCGACCACCATGGCGTTCTCTTCCGGCCAGACACCGCGCAGGGCGGTCATCCGCTCCAGCGACAGCATCAGGGGCGCGGGGCCGGTCGCCATGATCTGCCCGCCGACAAGCCCCGTCCCCCCGCTGACCGGAACCACGCCCACCCTGGCCGCCGCGCAGGCCCGCACCAGCGCCGCCACCTCGGCCACGTTTCGCGGCCGCGCCAGCGCGCCGGCCTGCCCGGTCCAGCGCCCCCGCGGGTCCTCGAGGTGCCGCGGCTCGGGGGCGGACAGCGTCCCGTCCGGCACCAGCGCGGACAGGCGCGTGACGAAATCGGGATCGCAGGGGTTCAGCATCGGCACGCCTCCTTGCCCCCTAGGTAGCGCGGGGGGCACCGGGCCGCTAGTCGAGAAAGGCGGGCTCCAGCACCATCACCGTGGGCACCGACGGCAGGTCGCGCAAGGTCAGTGCGATCTGCGCGCCCCCGGTCTCGACCACGGCGAACTGGCCCGACATCTCGGCCAGGAAGCTGTCGAGCGAGGTGCGGCTGAACCAGTGCATCGGAATCACCACGCTGGACCGCAGCCGCCTGACCACCCCCGCCATGTCCTGCAACCGCATCGTGTAGCCCCCATCCACCGGCACCATCACCACATCCAGCCGCCCGATGGCCGCATACTGCTCGTCCGAAGGGATCTGGTGCAGGTGGCCGAGGTGGCCGATGCACAGGCCCCCGGCCTCGAAGATGAAGATCGAATTGCCGTCCCGCCGCGCGCCTTCGCCGAAGGGGCCGCGCGTGTCGGTGGTCACGTTGCGCACCAGCATCGTGCCCAGGTCCAGCCGGTGGACCGCCGGCCCCCCGGCCTCGCCCCAGCCCCGCAGCACGTTCGGGATGCGCGGGTCGGGCGCGGCGGTCCAGTGCGTCGAATGGGCGTTGTTCATCGTCACCACGTCCGGCACCAGGTCGGCCGTCCCGAGGTAACCCGTGTAGTCCGTCACCGCGACCGTCCCGTCCGCCGTGACGATGGCAAAGCTTGCGTGGTCGATATAGCGGATCAGGACCGCATCGGGCTCCAGCCCGTCATGGAGCGCAACCGGCTCCACCGACGCCTCGCCCTGTGCCACCGCGATGCAGTGCGACGGGATGCGCTCTTGCCCGAAGGTCGGGCCGGCAAGCAGGGTCAGGACGGCAAGCAGTCGCATCGGTCACCTCCGGGATCTGGCCAAGGGTAACCCGGATTGGCCCCGGGTCACGCAGGATCCCGATCACGGATGCGCGACCTTCGCGGCCAATGCGGCCAGCGTCCGCAGGTTTCGTGCCGTCATCGGCTGCGGCAAGAGAAGGGGCAGCCGCTTGGCCGGTTTCGAGGTGCCGTATCCCTCGGGCATGTGCCGGTTGCGCGGTCGCCAGGCGGCGCAGAGGCTGAAGGAAGGCTTGCGCCTGCCGGGGCGCCCGGGTCCCGACCCTTCCCGGCCTTCAGCCGACATCGGTCCGTCCGCGCCGGTCGCCCCGCAGGTTGGCGTAAAGCACATGATTGCGCCAGCGCCCGTTGATTTGAAGATAGCTCTGCGCCACGCCTTCATACTTGAAGCCGCATTTCTCCAGCAGCCCGCGCGAGGCGGTGTTCTCGGGCAGGCAGGCGGCCTCCAGCCGCGACAGGTCGAGCCGGGTGAAGGCGTGATGCGTCATCGCCAGGATCGCCTCGCGCATGTAGCCCTGCCGGGCAAAGGGCGCGCCGATCCAGTAGCCGAAGGTTCCGGTCTGCGCCGGGCCGCGGCGGATGTTGTCCAGCGTCAAGGCTCCCAGCAACTGCTGGTCCTCGCGCCGGATCAGCAGCATCGGCAGCGCGGTGCCCTGGGCCTCGGCCCGCTGCGCCCAGTAGACCCGGTTGGTGAAGGCCCGCCGCGAGAGATGGTCGTTCGACCAGACCGGCTCCCACCGGATCAGGAACTCGGCCGAGGCGGCACGCAATTCCGACCATTGCC
>JBKBRG010000312.1:0-3790 GCA_046292325.1 Tabrizicola sp. | reverse complement strand
CTGATCGGGTTCATGTAGACCGTTCGGCTGTTCAGCCGGTGATCCACCACGTTGTCGGCCAGGCCGCCGTGCTGGAGAAGCCCGGTCATGACATGGTGCCAGGCGCCATAGATCCGGGGCAGGCCGATCACCATCAGGGGCAGGATCGAGCCCATCCACACCGCAAGCCCGATCGTCGCGGCATGGATCGCGACATGGACGATCGCCACCCGCTGCACCTTGCCCCATTCGCTCTGCGGGACATAGCTGCGCTCTTCCGGTGTCGGACCGGAAACCGCATTGCGCAGGATGCGCGGGACAAAGGCGATCACGTCCGGGATGCCGAAGAAGTTCAGGATCAGCCTGGCCAGCTGAGGCGGGCGCATGATGGCGATTTCCGGGTCGCGGCCGACGAAATAGGTTTCGGAATGGTGGCGCGCGTGGCTCCAGCGCCAGGTGGCCGAGTTGCGCATGATCATGAAGCTGGCGATCTCGTAGACGACATTGTTCATCCAGGGCGTCCGGAAGGCGGTGCCGTGCCCGCATTCGTGCCAGCGCGAATCCGAGGCCGAGCCGTAAAGCACGCCATAGGCCAGCCAGAACGGCGCCGACCACCACGAGGGCCAGAGCGCGATGCCGATGCCCGCCAGCAGGATCATGCTGCCGTAAAGGATCAGCGTGTCGCGGATGGCGGGCTGGTCGCTGCGCGCCATCAGATCCTTCATCACCTTGCGCGGCACCTCGGTGTGATACCATTCGGCCGCCGTCAGGCCGCTTTCCACCGCGCGCCTCGCGTCAGGCCCGAAGGGGCTGTAGTCCCGCTTGCTCATCCCGCTCACCTCCCTTGCGGCGTCCTGGGTGGCCCGCCCCGGCCGGGCGGCCGCCCTGGTCCGTGGATAGGTCTTGGTCGGGCAATTCGCCAAGTGCCAGGCTTGCAGGTTTCGTCATGATCCATCATTGTCTGACTGCATCCTGATGCCTTTTCGTCAGACTCATGGCAAACCGACCCACCATACGCGATGTCGCCCGCGAAGCGGGCGTATCCAGTGCAACCGTGGACCGTGTGCTGAACGGGCGCGAAAGGGTTCGCGAGGAAACCGCGCGCAGGGTCTATGAGGCGGCGCGGCTGATCGGGTATCACGCAGCGCCGCTGATCGGGCAAAGGGTGCAGGCCGACCTGCCGCGGCTGCGGTTGGGACTGGTGCTGCACAAGGAGAGACAGGCCTTCTACCAGGCCTTCAAGGCCGAGGCCGAGCGGGCCGTGACCCGGGCGACGGGCGTCCGGGCTTCGATCCAGGTGGCCTTCGCGGCCTCGCAGTCGCCCAAGGATTTCACCGAACTGATGGAGGGCATGGTTGGCCGTGTCGATGCCGTCGCCGCGACCGCCGTGACACATCCCGAAGTGACCGAAGCGGTGATGCGGCTGAACGCAAAGGGCATACCCTGCTTTGCGCTGCTCAACGATTTTGCCCAGGGCGTTCGGCAAAACTACCTTGGACTCAACAACTTGAAGGTCGGACGGATCGCGGCGCACATGATCGCGACCGCCTCGCACCATGCGGGCAAGATCGCGGTCTTCGTCGGCGGCTATCGCTGGCACGGGCACGAGCTGCGCGAAACCGGGGTGCGCAGCTATTTTCGCGAACACGCGCCGCAGTTTCAGGTGCTGGACACGCTGATCAACCTGGAAACCCGGCAACTGACCTATGAGGCGACGCTGGACCTGCTGTCGCGCCACCCCGACCTGCGCGGCATCTACTGTGCGGGCGGCGGGATGGAGGGCGCCATCGCGGCCGTGCGCGAGGCCCGGGCTCCGGGCGAGGTGGCGCTGGTCGTCAACGAGCTGACCCCGGAAAGCCGGGCAGCCCTGATCGGGCGGCACGTGACGATGGTGATCGCAACGCCCCTGCAAAGGCTTTGCGACGATCTGATCCGGCTGGCAACTGCTGCCGTCACCGACGGCATGGCGCCGGTTCAGGGTCAGCATTTCCTGCCTCCCGACCTCTATCTTCCCGAAAGTGTCTGACGAAAAATCATCAATACAACCTGCCCGCCTTCGTCAGGAATGATGGGATCGTTCCCCTGCCGATTGACGCGGCGGGAGAGTCTCGGGGAAGGTCCGGCCGAAGAGATCGCCGCGGGCGGGGAGGCCGGGGATGGTGCAGTTTGCGTTGAACCACATGACCGTGGCGCGATTGTCCTTTCGCGACCTCGTGGCGCTGGCCAGGCGGCTGGGCTGTATCGGCGTCGAAGTCAGGAACGACCTGCCCCAGCCGCTGTTCGACGGCATGGACCCGGCCGAGGGCGGGGCTCTGCTCCGCGAAGCCGGGTTGCGTCTGCTGGCGGTGGCCGAGGTCAAGCGATTCAACGACTGGTCGTCCGAGAAGGAGACCGAGGCACTGGCCCTGATGAGGATCGCCCGGGCGGCGGGGGGGGAGGCGGTCAGCCTGATCCCGCGCAGCGACAATCAGGGCATGGGCAACGGCGAGCGTCAGGCCAACCTGCGCGTCGCGCTGAAGGCGCTGAAGCCCATGCTGGAGGACCACGATCTGATCGGCATGATCGAACCGCTTGGCTTCGAGAGCTGCGCGCTGCGTTACAAGTCCGAGGCGGTCGAGGGGATCGAGGCGGTCGGCGGCAGGGGCCGGTTCAGGCTGGTGCACGACACCTTCCACCATACGCTGGCCCACGGCGGCCCGCTGTTCCCGGAACATACCGGCATCGTCCATGTCTCGGGCGTGGTCGACCAGGAGCTGGGGATCGCCGAGATGCGCGACCCGCACCGTGTGCTGGTCACGCCGCAGGACCGGCTGGGCAACGTCGAGCAGATCGCGGCCCTGCGGGCGGCGGGATGGGACGGACCGGTCAGCTTCGAGGCCTTTGCACCCGCCGTCCACGCGCTGTCGGACCCGGCAACCGCGCTGCGCGCAAGCATGGACCATCTGGCGCGGGTTCCGGCATGACTGTTTTGCAACCGGTTGCAAGAATTGCCGGATGCTGGAAAGCTGAGGTCATGCCCGTGATCCGGGGGCTGACGAATCATCTGCGGAACGCCGCCGGCGAACCGCGGAAACGAATTGACCCGCTGTAACGGACAGCGGGCAACAAAGGGAGGAGAGACCCATGAAGAAGACCCTTTTCGCCGCGGGCCTTGCCGCGCTGATGGGCACCACCGCAATGGCCGAAGGCATCGGCGTTTCGATGGCCAAGTTCGATGACAACTTCCTGACCGTGCTGCGCAACGGCATCCAGGCCCAGGCCGAGGCCGCCGGGCTTTCGGTCCAGATCGAGGACGCCCAGGACGATGTCGCCAAGCAGCTGGACCAGATCAACAACTTCATCGCCAGCGGAGTGGACGCGATCATCGTGAACCCGGTCGATACCTCGGCCACCCAGGCGATGTCGGATGCCGCCGCGGCCGCCGGCGTGCCGCTGGTCTATGTGAACCGCCAGCCGATCAACGTGGACAGCCTGCCCGACAACCAGGCCTTCGTCGCCTCGAACGAGGCCGAATCCTCGCGCCAGGGCTTCATCGAGCAGTGCAACCAGTGGAAGGCCGCCGGCAAGGAGGAAGTGAGCGTCTATGTCCTGCAGGGCCAGCTGTCCAATCAGGCGGCGGTCCAGCGCACGCAGAACTATTACGACGTGATCAACGAAGGTCTCTGCCCGGTGAAGGTCAACATCATCGACCAGCAGACCGCGAACTGGAGCCGCGACGAGGCCCAGAACCTGATGACCAACTGGCTCTCGACCGGCACGGCCTTTGACGGCGTGCTGGCCAACAACGACGAGATGGCGCTGGGCGCGATCC
>JBKBRG010000311.1:0-3823 GCA_046292325.1 Tabrizicola sp. | reverse complement strand
CGGCCAGCGGCGTTTCCCGGAACAATCCCTATGGCGTGGATGCCCGGGGCGAAGCCGTGGACGGGATGACCGTCGGTCATCGCCTGATGGATGCGGGCGAGCACGAGCTTGCGCTCAAGGCCTATCTGCGCGCCGCGTCCGAGACCGGGATCAACGCGGATGTGCTGTCGTCGATCGGGTCGGCCAACCTTGCGCTGGGGCGGCTCGGACAGGCCGAGAAGATGCTGAAGCGCGCGCTGGAACTCGACCCGAATTTCGTCCCGGCCGTGAACAATCTGGGCGTGGTGAAGATGGAGCAGGGCCAGACCGGCGAGGCGCGGGTGCTGTTCCAGCGGGCTTTCGCGCTGGATAGTGGCGAAACGGACTCGATCCGCGAAAATCTGATGCTCGCTATCGCGCAAAGCGAAGCGAACGTGTATGATCCTCAACAAGAAGAACAAAACGGCGGGTTCCGTCTGGTCCGGCAGGAAAAGGGCAAATACGTCCTTCTCTCCGATCTCTAGGCGGCGGCACGCCAAAGACGATACGGGCAGTCAACAAAAAGGACGCTGAAGATGCGCCATCCGGCTTTCGTAGTGCTGTGCCTTGGCGGCGCAGTCGCCTTGTCAGCCTGTCAGAAGAACTCTGACGCACAGGTCCAACGGGCACTCAAGGACGTGAACGTCGTTGACGAAACCAACCTCAACGACGTGATGATGACGGTTGCCGACCCGAACGAGGCGGTCGCCTATTTCACCCGCACCCTGCAACAGAACCCCGACCGCATCGACCTGATGCGGGGCCTGGCGCGTTCGCTGACCCGGGCACAGAAGCCGACCGAGGCGGCGCAGGTCTGGCGCAAGGCGGTCGCGCACAAGGAGTCCACCCCGGATGACCGGGTGATGCTGGCCGATGCGCTGATCCGGTCGAACCAGTGGGCAGAGGCCAAGGCCGAACTGAACCAGATCCCGCCAACGCACGAGACCTTCGACCGCTACCGGCTGGAGGCCATGGTCGCCGACAGCGACAAGAACTGGAAGAAGGCCGACAGTTTCTACGAGATCGCCAGCGGCCTGACCACCACGCCCGCCGGGGTGTTGAACAACTGGGGCTTCTCCAAGCTGACCCGCGGCGACGCTGCCGGGGCCGAGAAACTGTTCACCGAGGCGCTGACCTACGATCCGGGTCTGTTCACCGCGAAGAACAACCTGGTCCTCGCCCGGGCGGCCCAGCGCAAGTATGACCTGCCGGTCGTGCGCATGACCCAGGTCGAACGCGCCGAGCTTCTGTATTCCATGGCCCTGGCCGCCATCAAGCAGGGCGATGTCTCGGTCGGGAAAGGCCTGCTGAACCAGGCGATCGAGACGCACCCGCAGCATTTCGAAGCCGCGGTGCGCAGCCTGCAAGCCCTTGATGCGAATGTGAAAACCTGATGCTGCAGCCCTCTGGTGCGCTGATCCTCCTCGTCCCGGTGCTGCCCATCGCGATCTGGGCGGCACTGTCGGACATGAAACGGATGAAGATCCCCAACGCCTCGGTGCTGGCCATGGCGGCGGTCTGGCCCCTTCTCGGGTGGTATGTGTCGCCGACGCTGGCCGTCTGGGCCTGGGGCTTCGCGCTGATGGCGATCGTGTTCGTCGCGGGGTTCCTCTTGTATCTCACCGGCACCTTCGGGGCCGGCGATGCCAAGTTCGCGGCGGCGATGGCCGGCCTTTTCGTCGGCGGCAACATCGGCGAGATCCTCCTCATCATCTTCGTCTGCATGGTCGGCGCGCTGGTCGTCCACCGGCTTCTGCGCAGCATTCCATGGGTGCGCAACGCCACGCCCGACTGGGAAAGCTGGACCCGGCGGCGCTACTTCCCCTTCGGTCTGGCGCTGTCCGCGATCGTCGTCTTCTATCTTCTTGCCGCCATCTGGCCACAGGGCTGACACAAGTCACGTTTACGACTCAATGCGCAAACCTGCGCTAGATTGTCCACGGAGCTTGCCCCATGAACGCTGAGGCCCCGGTGTCGGGCGTGCAACCGCCGCCCTCCCCACGCACGCTGGAAGATACCGGCCTGTCGATCATCACGATGCGCGACATCCTGCTGAAGACGATGTTCCGCACCAACCAGTCGCAGGTCTCGGCGCTGGCCAAGGTCATCTGCCTGCCGGTGCCTCTCACCCAGGAACTGGTGGACCTCGCCCGGACGCAGAAGCTTCTGACCGCGATGGGCACCCTGTCGGCGACAGCCTCGAACGAAATGTCCTACGAGCTGACCGATGCCGGCAAGGCGCGCGCGCTCGATGCGCTGTCCCAGTCGGAATACTACGGTGCGATGCCGGTGCCGCTCGACCAGTATTCGGTGCAGGTCAAGCGTCAGTCGGTCCGCAACATCCGCCTGAACCGCGAACAGCTGCTTGCGGGCATGGGCCACCTGATCCTGCCGCCCGACCTGATCGACAACCTCGGCCCCGCCGTGACCTCGGGCCGTTCGATCCTTCTCTACGGCCCGCCCGGCAACGGCAAGTCCTCGATCAGTCACGGCATTCGCGCCGCCCTTGGCGACAAGGTCTATGTGCCGCGCGCCATCGAATATTCCGGCCAGATCATCAGCGTCTACGACCCCATCGTCCATTCCGCCGCCGAAATGGCCGTGGACGACCCGAATTCGCTGCGCCGCACCTCGAACCGCTTCGACAACCGCTATGTCTATTGCGAGCGGCCCTCGGTCATCACCGGGGGCGAACTGTCGCTCGACATGCTGGACCTGGCCTACAACCCCACCGCGCGCACCTACCAGGCGCCGTTGCAGCTGAAGGCCACGGGGGGCATCTTCATCATCGACGACCTTGGCCGCCAGGCCGAGCCGCCGCAGAAGATCGTCAACCGCTGGATCGTACCGCTGGAGGAATCGCGCGACATCCTGGCGCTGCAATCGGGCGAGAAGTTCACCGTGCCCTTCGACACGCTGGTGATCTTCTCCACGAACTTCCACCCCAACCAGATCTTCGACGGCGCGGCCCTGCGCCGGATCTTCTTCAAGATCAAGATCGACGGGCCAAGCCAGGAGAACTTCCTGAAGATCTTCGCCATGGTCGCGCGCAAGAAGAAGATGCCGCTCGACGAAACCGCGCTCATGCACCTGATGAAGGTCAAGTTCCCGACGATCCAGAACAACTACGCGAACTATCAGCCGGTCTATCTGATCGACCAGATGATCGCCGTCTGCGAATTCGAGAACATCCCCTACCAGATGACCCCGGAACTGATCGACCGCGCCTGGAGCAACATGTTCGTCCGCCAGGAGGACATCGCGCACTGATCCGGCGAGCGGAGAGGGTTTCGGAAACTCCGGCAGGATCCCGGAAGGGTATCAGGGGCGTCACGAAAGGACCGTGACGCCCCTTTCCGTCACCACCGCATCCAGCCGCTGGTCGAAGGCATCGGTGGGGACCGCCTCGACCTCTTGCGCCGCGAAGGCAAACCCGACCGCCAGCACCGGCCCCCGCGACCTCAGCAGCGCCAGCGTCCGGTCGTAGAACCCCCCGCCGTAGCCCAGCCGATAGCCCCGCCGATCCCAGGCCAGAAGCGGCACGATCAGCACCTCGGGTTCGACCCAGGCCCCCTCCTCGGGGATCATCGCCTTGAAGGCGCCCTCCACCAGCCGACACCCCGGCGTCCATTCCCGAAAGCGAAGAGGCGTCGCCTTCGCCACGATGACCGGCACGCCCACCGGCCCCTGATGCGCGGCCATCGCGGGCAGGGGATCGATCTCGGTCCGCATCGGCATGTAGCCCGACAGGACCTTGCCCCGATGCGCCGAGAGATAGTCGGCCAGGATCTCTGCCGCCTGCCCC
>JBKBRG010000310.1:0-3827 GCA_046292325.1 Tabrizicola sp. | reverse complement strand
AGCCCTTGAGCTTGTTCTCGGTGTCATCCGCGCCCGACAGGATCAGGATCGGCGTTTCCACGCGGCTCTGGCGGATCTGGCGCAGCACTTCGTGCCCGCTCATGTCCGGCAGGTTGAGGTCCAGCAGGATCAGATCGTAATCGTAGAGTTTGGCCAGGTCGATGCCATCCTCGCCCATGTCGGTGCAGTAGACGTTCAGGTTGGCATGGGTCAGCATCAACTCGATGCTGCGCGAGGTGGTGGGGTCATCCTCGACAAGCAGAATACGCATGATCCAATAACTCCGCTCAGGTGTGTCTTCGTTAACGAACCTGCCGGCAAATGGTTAACCTACGGTTACTATGCCAGAGCGGGAAATGTAATCTACTTAAAGTTGTCTGTATTTCCGGATCGACGTAACCTTCAGCCCGTCCTCGCCGTGCTTCAGCGCGGCCGTGCGCCACAGGTCGAACTCTTCTTCGGACAGGGCATAACGCTCCAGCGCCTCCCTCTCGGAGATCAGGCCGTAGACCACCGCCTTGACCACCACCGCCTTGCGA
This sequence comes from Tabrizicola sp., assembly GCA_046292325.1. Lineage (GTDB taxonomy): Bacteria > Pseudomonadota > Alphaproteobacteria > Rhodobacterales > Rhodobacteraceae > Tabrizicola. The sequence goes on along the minus strand of JBKBRG010000310.1, from coordinate 3,288 downwards.
CTGGCCACCCAGCGCCGGGTGTCCGCCGGCGGCAGATCCGCCCGTGTCAGGAAACTGCCGTCCGGCAGCATGACCTGTCTGGGTCCATCGACACGCTTGAGAAACATCACCGATCCCCTCCGTTTCGACAGAGGATGCCGCATCAGGCTTAATCAATGCTGAAACTGGGGATTGAGACTGCACAGCATTTTCATATATTGCCCATCATTCCCCGAAACCGGACAATCCCTGGAAGGATGGCGGTCATGCCGCGCGACCTGGCGCTCAACTCCCTCGGTCTGCCCAAACCCCCGTCCGAAACGCGGGTCGTCGTCGCCATGTCGGGCGGGGTCGATTCCAGCGTCGTGGCGGCCATGCTGGCCGAGGAAGGCTATGACGTGGTGGGCGTCACGCTCCAGCTTTACGACCATGGGGCGGCGCTGGCGAAGAAGGGGGCCTGCTGCGCCGGCCGCGACATCCACGATGCGCGGCGGGTGGCGGAAACCATGGGCTTTCCGCACTACGTCCTCGACTACGAGAACACCTTCCGCGAGGCGGTGATCGAGGAATTCGCCGACGCCTACCTCTCCGGCGCGACCCCGGTCCCCTGCATCCGCTGCAACGAACGGGTGAAGTTCAAGGACCTGCTGGCCACGGCCCGGGACCTGGACGCCGACTGCATGGCAACCGGCCACTACATCCAGCGCAAGCTGGGCGCGCATGGCCCCGAACTGCATCAGGCGGCGGACCCCGCGCGCGACCAGTCCTATTTCCTGTTCTCGACCACGCCCGAGCAGCTCTCCTACCTGCGCTTTCCGCTGGGCCATCTGGGGTCCAAGGCCGAAACCCGGGCCCTGGCCGCGAAATACGGCCTGCCCGTTGCCGACAAGCCCGACAGCCAGGACATCTGTTTCGTGCCGAACGGCAACTACGCGGCCGTGATCGAGAAGCTGCGCCCCGGTGCGGCCGATCCGGGCGAGATCGTGGACATGGACGGGAATGTCCTCGGCCAGCACCGCGGCGTGATCCATTACACCGTGGGCCAGCGCAAGGGCCTGGGCATCGGCGGGCTGGAAGATCCGCTTTATGTGGTGAAGCTCGACCCCGCGTCCCGCCGCGTGATCGTCGGGCCCAAGGCCGCGCTTTCCACCCGGGTCATCCCGGTGCGCGAAATCAACTGGCTGGGCGATGCCCCCTTCGACAGCCGCCCGGACTGGCAGCTGAAGGTCAAGGTCCGCTCCACCCGCCCGCCGGCCGAGGCGGTGATCCGCCCCACCGGCCCGACCACGGCCGAAGTGGAGCTCCTCGCCCCCGAGGATGGCGTCAGCGCCGGGCAGGCCTGCGTCTTCTACGCCCCCGAAGGCAGCCGCATCTTCGGCGGCGGCTGGATCTGGAAAGGATGACCCGTTGAAACCCCTGCTCCTTGCGGCGCTGCTTGCCCTGCCGCTTCCCGCCCTGGCCGAGACACGCGAAGAGCGGCTGGCGGCCGCCGCCGAATATGTCGAACTGGCGCTGCAAGGCTTCGACATGGCCGCGCTGATCGAGACGATGTATCAGCCGATCCTGCAGCAGGTGGCGGCCGGCGGACAGACGCTTGACGAGGATCAGATCGGCAGGATCCGCCAGCTATACCTCGACACCTTCACCGAACCGATGACCGGGCTCATGCGCGACCAGGCCGGGATCATGGCCGACATGTTCACCCTGGCCGAGATCACCGCGCTGCGCGACTTCTACGCCACGCCCGAGGGGCGGTCGGTCATGGCCAAGCTGCCGCAGCTGACCGCAGCGCAGCAGCCGGGGATGATGAAGCTCATCGAGGAAAAGATGGACGGGCTGATGCCGCAGGTCCTGGCCATCATCAACGGCGAAGCGCCGCCAGCACCGACCGCGCAGCCCTGAGCCCGGGTGGCTCTCCGCCCCGGCCCAGCCGCTCCATGGTCAGCGCCATGGCGGCCTTCTGCGCGCCGGGGTCGTCCAGCACCGCCTCCAGCGCCGGGGCGATCCGCTCGGCGCGGCAGTCCGGCCCGATGAACTCGGGCACCGCGCGGGTCTCGCTGACCAGATTGACCAGCGTCACCGTATCGACCAGCGCCGCGCGGCGCATCAGCCACAGCGTCAGCGGGTGCATGTCATAGGCGATGACCATCGGGCAGCCGTTGGCCGCCAGTTCCAGCGAGACGGTGCCCGAAGCGGCCAGCGCCACATCGGCGGCGCCGAAGGCCCCCCGCTTCGGTCCGGGATCCTCGATGATCTGCGGTGCCACCGGCCAGTCCGCCGTCAGCTGGCGCACCAGGTCCGCCACGCCGCGCACCGTGGGCAGCGCCACGCGCAGGTCCGGGTGGCGCGCCTTCATCCGCCCGACCACCGCGCCGAAGACCGGGGCCAGCCGCGTGACCTCGCCTCGCCGCGATCCCGGCAGCGCCAGAAGCAGCGGACCCGGCCCCGCGAATGCGGCGCGTTCGGCCTCCGTGGCCAGCGGCTCTGCCACCACCGGATGTCCCACGAAATCGCAGGTCATGCCGGCATCGGTCATGTAGGGCGGCTCGAAGGGCAGAAGCGCCAGCACATGGTCGATCACCCGCGCCATCTTCGCCGCCCGCCCCGGCCGCCAGGCCCAGACCGAGGGCGCGACGTAGTGGATGGTGCGCAGGCCCGGCCGCTGCGCCTTGACCAGCGCCGCGACGCGCAGGCAGAAATCGGGCGAGTCGATGGTCACCAGCGCCTCGGCGCCCGAGGCAAGCACCGCCTCGGCAGCCTCGCGGATGCGGCGCCTGAGGTGCAGGTATTTCGGCAGCACCTCGGCGATGCCCATGACCGACAGCTCCTCCATCGGGAAGAGGCTCGCCAGGCCCTCGGCCTGCATCATCGGCCCGCCGACCCCGGCGAATTCCACCGGCACAAGCGACCTGAGCCCCGCCATCAGCGCCGCGCCCAGCCGGTCGCCGGACGGCTCTCCCGCGATCAGGAACAGCTTTACCGGCCTGCTCATCGTTCTGCTGCGCCCGCGTGTCGCTGCGCGCCTGCCCGCGAAGCGCGCCGCGCGGCAGGCGATGGGCCCGCCGCAGTCATGCCCGCGCCCAGAGGAACAGGCCCAGCTCGCCCGCCAGCCGGCGCATTTCGGGCAGGTCCAGACAGATCACCGATCCCGCCTCGAAGGCCACCCCGGCGAGGCCGGCCGCAGCCGCGCCGCGCAGGGTGTCCGGCCCCAGGGTCGGCAGGTCCACGCGCCGGTCCTGTCCGGGCTTCGCGGCCTTGTAGAAGACCCCGCGCCCGCGGCCCGGATCGGGCCGCAGGGCACCGATCCCC
>JBKBRG010000309.1:0-3830 GCA_046292325.1 Tabrizicola sp. | reverse complement strand
AGGAATTGGCCGAGGCGGACCTTCTGGACATCGTGTCGTCCGATTATGTGCCCTCGTCGCTTCTGTCGGCGGCGCTGATGCTGGGCGATCTCTGGGGCGATCTGGCGCGGGGCATCGCCACCGTGACGGCGGCCCCGGCCCGGGCGGTGGGCCTTGACGACCGCGGGGCGATCGCAGAGGGCCAGCGGGCCGATCTGGTCCGGGTGACGCGGATCGGCCAGGCCGGCGCGATCCGGGGCGTCTGGGTGCAGGGCAACCGGGTCGGCTAGGCCCCCCTCGGTGGTCCGATGCCTCAGTTGCAGGCGGTCTGCCAGGAGCTGCTGTTCAGGTCCCAGCACTGGCCGATGGCTTCCTTCAGCTCGTAGATCACGTCCAGCGAGTGGGTGGGCGTGTCCAGGTCGCAGGTCAGCCGCGCCACCGTGGTCTCGCCCTGCACCACCGTGACACCGCCGCGCAGGCCGGTCGTGGCCTCGGGGTCGCGGGTGACGCTGGTCCAGACCTCGTAAATGTAGCCCCGGTTCGGGAAGGCGACGGTTTCCCAGATGTCGCTGCCGATGCCGGGCCAGGGGGTGAAGGCCAGGGTTTCGAGCGGTTGGGAGAGGGAGAGTTCGGGCTTGTCCGCCGGGCCGAAGCTGTAGGTCATCCGGCCCGCGTCATGGCAGAGCCGGAGGGGCTTGCCCCTGATCGTGCAGGAGAAGATCTCGGTCCCGGTCGGGCAGGCGACCGCCGGGCTGGCGAGGGCGATGAGAAGCAGGGCTGCGCGCATGGGGAACTCCGTTTGGGATGGAGTGTGCGGCGGGAGGGGAGGGGGCGCAAGGTGGGGGATATCGTAGGGTGCGCTACAGCGTAGCCTATCGTTCTAGATCTATTCGGTTTGCGTTGAACCAATCAAACGCGGCTTTGATCTTCTCAAGAAGCTCAATTGACCCTGCTTGTTCCTCTGGCGCCTTCTCAAGTTCCAAAACTGGAACGTCCCAGCGAAACATCGTCCACCCGGTGGCCGACGTTTCCTTCGTCGCACCCTCCGGGACGGCTCCTGGGCGGAGAAGACGCTGCGTTGCCGGTGTGGTCAGACCGAGTGTCAACTTCCCCTTGTTGGCCGAATACCAAAGCTGAACACCGGGCATTACCTTGCGGGTAATAACAACGCCCCAAGCATCATCGCCATCCGAGATGTGATATCGCTGCGGACGCGGCTCAAGCATCCGATGGAGTCGACGCCGAAACAGTGTAGAAGCATCCATATTATGCAGCTCCGAAGCTGGGGTTACTGATCCAGGAAACTCCGCAGCTTCCGCGACCGGCTGGGATGCTTCAGCTTCCGCAGCGCCTTGGCCTCGATCTGGCGGATCCGTTCGCGCGTCACGCTGAACTGCTGGCCGACCTCTTCCAGCGTGTGGTCGGTGTTCATGCCGATGCCGAAGCGCATCCGCAGCACGCGCTCTTCGCGCGGGGTGAGGCTGGCCAGAACCCGCGTCGTCGTCTCCTTCAGGTTCTCCTGAATGGCCGAATCCAGCGGCAGGATCGCGTTCTTGTCCTCGATGAAATCGCCCAGCTGGCTGTCCTCCTCGTCGCCGATGGGCGTTTCCAGCGAGATCGGCTCCTTGGCGATCTTCATCACCTTGCGGACCTTTTCCAAGGGCATCTGGAGCTTCTCGGCCAGTTCCTCGGGCGTGGGTTCGCGGCCGATCTCGTGCAGCATCTGCCGGCCCGTGCGCACCAGCTTGTTGATCGTCTCGATCATGTGGACCGGAATGCGGATGGTGCGCGCCTGATCGGCGATGCTGCGCGTGATCGCCTGCCGGATCCACCAGGTCGCGTAGGTCGAGAACTTGTAGCCGCGGCGGTATTCGAACTTGTCCACCGCCTTCATCAGCCCGATGTTGCCTTCCTGGATCAGGTCAAGGAACTGCACCCCGCGGTTGGTGTATTTCTTGGCGATCGAGATCACCAGGCGCAGGTTCGCCTCGACCATTTCCTTCTTGGCCTGACGCGCCTCTTTCTCGCCCTTCTGGACCTGGTTCACGATCCGGCGGAATTCGCTGATGTCGACGCCCACGTACTGGCCCACCTGCGCCATCTCGGCGCGCAGCTCCTCGACCTTGTCGCGGCTCTTCTCGATCAGCGCCTGCCAGCCACGGCCGGACTTGGCCGCCATCCGGTCGAGCCAGGTCGGATCAAGCTCGTATCCCTGGTATTCCTGGATGAATTCCTGACGGTTGATCCGCGCCGCATCGGCCAGCTTCACCATGGCCGAGTTGATCGACATGATCCGCTTGTTGATGCCGTAAAGCTGGTCGATCAGCGCCTCGATCCGGCTGTTGTTCAGATGCAGCTCGTTCACCAGAAGCACGATTTCCGACCGCAGCTTCTGATAGGCGGCCTCGTCGGCGGTGGAAAACCGCTGCGACGACGACAGCGTCGCGTTCATGCGGCTTTGCTGCATGTCGGCCAGCTTGCCGTAGTCGCGCGCGATCAGGTCGAGCGTTTCCAGCACGCGCGGCTTCAGCGCGGCCTCCATCGCGGCCAGCGACATGTTCGAGGCATCGTCATCCTCGTCCTCGTCCATCTCGCGCAGGATCGGGTTGCCATCGGCATCGAGTTCCGGCTCGGCGCTGGAGGACCGACGTGGCGGGGCTTCACCGACGCCCACTTCGTCAAGCGCGGGGCCGTCCAGCTCGCCTTCCTCGCCGTCAAGGCTGCGGCCAAAGGTGGCCTCAAGGTCGATCACGTCGCGCAGCAGGATCTCTTCGTTCAGAAGTTCGTCGCGCCAGATGATGATGGCCTGGAAGGTCAGCGGGCTTTCGCAAAGCCCCGCGATCATCGTGTTGCGCCCGGCCTCGATGCGCTTGGCGATGGCGATCTCGCCCTCGCGCGACAGAAGCTCGACCGAGCCCATCTCGCGCAGATACATCCGCACCGGGTCGTCGGTGCGGTCGAGCGTCTCGGCCGTGGTGCCGGCAACGGCGATCTCGCGGCTGGTCGAGGTTTCGACCAACTCGCCGACCGGGGCCTCGCCTTCCTCGACTTCCTCGTCCTCGATGATGTTGATGCCCATCTCGGACAGCATCGACATCACGTCCTCGATCTGCTCCGAGGACACCTGATCCGGGGGCAGGACCGCGTTCAGCTGGTCGTAGGTGATGTAGCCGCGTTCCTTGGCGTCGGCGATCATCTTCTTGACCGCCGCCTGGCTCATGTCGAGCGAGACATCCGCGTCGTCGGTTTCCGGCTTGGCGTCGTCGGTATCCTTGAGGGCCATGTATGCTCCTTGGCGCGAATCGGGGCGAGGCTTGGTCGAATCAATAACGCGAATCAGGCCGGGGGAAAGGCCGAATCAGCGGTTTTTCTTGACCCAGACCTGATCGTCGATCAGTCGTTGCAATTGTCTTGACAGGGCGGCGCGGTCTTCGCCGAGGTCCGAACTGTCCGACGTGCCGGTTCTTTCCGACCGGTGGCGGGCTTCGGCGGCCTGGGAAAGCCGCCAGGTCAGGCCTTCGTCGGGCAGGCCGTCCATGTCCTCCATCGCGTCCTCGACCTCACGCCGCGCCCCCCGGCGGGCCTCGAGTTTCGCCAGCTCCTCGGCCAGGCACAGCGCGGCAAGCTCGTCATCCTGGCGATTGCGGACCGGGGGGGCGATGGCGACATGGGGGCGCGAGAAAAGCGAGTCAAGGGCGGCGGGGGCGGACTGGGCGATCCTTGCGGCCAGATCGGGCATGTCGGCACCGGCAAGGATCATCTGGCGCAGGGTGTTGTGGTCCTCGCCCGTCAGGTCCAGCCGTTCCAGCGCGGATTCGAAGCGGTGGATCAGGGCCGGGTGCAGGATCAGG
>JBKBRG010000308.1:0-3842 GCA_046292325.1 Tabrizicola sp. | reverse complement strand
TGACCTGTTCGAACGGCGGGGCCGGTCGCTCGTGCTGACCGAGGCGGGCCGCATCGCGCTCGACCATGCCGAGGCGATCTTCCGCACCGCCGAGGACCTGACCGCGACCCTGGCCCAGACCGGCCGCGGCCGTCGGGTGCTGCGGGTGGGTGCGCTGGCGACGCTGTCGCGCAACTTCCAGCTTCAGTTCCTGCGCCCGCTGATCGGGCGGGCGGATGTCGAGGTCGTGCTGCGTTCGGGCAGCCAGGCCGAGCTTCTGCGCGGGCTCGAGGCGACCTCGCTGGACGTGGTGCTGACCAACCTCGCGCCGGCGCGCGATGCGGGCAGCCCGTGGCTGGTGCACCGGCTGTCGGAACAACCGGTCAGCCTGATCGGCACGCCGCGCCGGATCGGCAGCGCGCCGCAGGGGCTGGCCGATCTTCTGGCCCGCGAACCGGTCGTCCTGCCCCCGCGCGAGACCGCGCTGCGTGACGCCTTCGATGCGCTGGCAAGCCGCCTTGGCGTGGCGCCCTCGATCGCTGCCGAGGTGGACGACATGGCCATGCTGCGCCTTCTGGCGCGCGAGGACGCGGGGCTTGCCGTGATCCCGCCCATCGTCGTTCAGGACGAGTTGGCCGCCGGGCTGCTTCTCGAGGCCGTGAAGCTGGACGGGATCGCCGAATCCTTCCTTGCCGTCACGCGCGACCGCCGGTTCCCGAATCCGTTGCTGGCATCCATCCTCGACGCGGGCCTGTGACGGCGGCGGGTGGCGCGGGTTGCGGTCGGGGGCGCTCTGCGGCTCTGTCGCTGAGACGGTCGGATTCCGGTCGCGAAAGCCGGCGGGGTGGACCGGCCCGAGGCTCAGCCGAAGCTTCTGCAACCCTCTCAGGGCCGTTGGCCATTCGCCCCTGGTTGCAGGTGGCCTGCCGCGACGGGTTCAGGCCTGTCTGACACTTCTCCGCAGCCATGCGAGGCGTGGGTCACCGTCGTTCCGGCGATGCCAGAAGACCGAGACCGGGAAGCTGCGCACCTTGAGCGGCGGGGTGGCCGTGACCAGACCGAAGCCGGGGGCGAAGGCGGTCGCCACGCGGGACGGCAGCGTCACCAGCGCGCCGGAGGACGCGGCTGCGGCCAGCGCGGGCAGGAAGGACGGCAGGCCCAGAACGATGCGGCGGCTGCGGCCCATCGTCTCGAGCTGCTCATCGACCACGCCGCGCAGATCGCCGGCGGGCGAGATCAGGATGTGGTCGGCGGCGCAATAGGCATCGAGGCCGAGGTCGGGCGCCGAAGGTATCGCCTCGGCGCGCCCCGCGACGAGAAAGCTTTCGGAATAAAGGGGTTCGGACGAGATCGCCTCGGGCACATCCCAGACGAAGCCGAGCGCCAGGTCGGCCCGCCCCTCGGCCAGCGCCTCCATCGCGGCGCCCCGCCCCAAGGGCAGGACCGACACCGTCAGGCCCGGCGCGCTTGCCCGCAGACGCGCGGCGAAGGGCGGGATCAGCACCGCCTGTTCGGCATCGAGCGCGGCCACGCGCACCACGCCCGTAGCCGTTGCGGGGTCAAAGGCCCTAGCGGCCCCGAGCGCGCCGCGCAGCGCATTCACCGCCGCCGCCACCGGCGCCTCCAGCGCGAGCGCCGTGGCGGTGGGCTCCATCCCGTGCGGGCGGCGCAGGAACAGCTCGTCCCCGAAGATGTCGCGCAACCGCCTGAGCGCCTGGCTGATCGCCGATTGCGTCAGGCCCAGTTCGGCCGCCACCTCCACCGCCTTGCGGTGCCGCACGAGGCCGAGGAACACCAGCAAGAGCGTCAGGTCCAGGCGCCTGAGTTCCGATGTGCTGAAATCAGACATGACCCTTATTCATTACCATTTCTTGCGGCGCAGAGATATCTCCGCTTCAGCGAATGAAGCAAGGATAAAGTCATGCGCATCGCGATCATCGGCACGGGCAATGTCGGCGCGGCCCTCGCGCGGGGGCTCAAGGGCAAGGGCCATGCGGTAACCCTTGGCGCGCGCGACCCGTGGGCGGCCGAGGTGATGGCGCTGACCTCCGAAACCGGCGCGGCCGTGGCGCGGCCGCCTGAGGCCGCAGCGGGGGCCGAGGTGGTGATCCTCGCCCTGCCCTGGGGCGCGGCGGAGGCGGCCGTGAGGGCGCTCGGCGACCTCGCGGGCAAGACGGTGATCGACTGCATGAACCCGCTGGGCATGGTCGGCGGCGCATTGGGGCTGACGGTCGGGCACACGACCTCGGGCGGCGAGGTCGTGGCAAGCTGGCTGCCGGCCGCGCATGTGGTCAAGACGCTGAACCAGGTCGGCGCCGAGATCATGGCGCAGAACGATCACCTGCCGCAGCGGCCGGTGATGTTCATGGCCGGCGATCATGAGCCCGCCAAGGCGCAGGTGGCGCAGATCCTGACCGACCTCGGCTTCGAGGCGCTGGACGCGGGCGACATCACCAAGGCGCGGCTTCTCGAACCCTTCGGCATGGTCTGGATCAACCAGGCGCTGTTCCGCGGCAAGGGCCGGATGTGGGCCTTCGCGGCGGTGGCCGCGCGATGAGCGACCCCGTCACCATCACCGTGCGTCGCAGGGTCAAGGCCGGGCGCGAAAAGGACTACGAGGTCTGGCTGGAACGCCTGACCCACGGGGCGGCGGAGAAGTTCAAGGGCTATCTCGGTGCCGAGTTCCACCGCCCTGCGGCCCAGGGCGGCGAGTATCGCAGCGTGTTCCGCTTCGACAGTATCGAGAACCTCGACGCCTTCGAACGCTCGGACTTCCGCCGCGCCATGCTGGCCGAAGGGGCCGACCTCTTCGCCGCCGATGCGGCCTGGGAACGGATGACGGGCCTCGAGTTCTGGTTCGACCCGCCGCCGGGCACGAAGGTGCCGCAACCCAGCCCGCACCGCATGGCGCTGGTGCTGGTCGCGGTCGTGTTCTGCCTGGTCCTGATCCTGAACCTTGCGCTGGGGCCCCTGATGGTCGGCTGGCCCTTGCCCCTGCGCGTCCTTGTCACCGTCACCATCCAGGTGACGCTGATGACCTACGTCATCATGCCGCGCCTCACGCCGCTGATCGCGCGTTTCATCTATCCCTCAACCAAAACCCTCTGAAAGGAAACGACAATGTCTGCTGCCATCGACGTGCATTCGAAGAAGAAGGTCCTGATGATCGCCGCCAATCCCGGCACCTCGCCCACGACCGGCTGGCCGGTGGGCTTCTGGTGGGCAGAGCTGACCCATCCCTGGTGGACCTTCACCGAGGCTGGCTACGAGGTCGAGATCGTCAGCCCCAAGGGCGGCGATCTGGTCGCCGACGGCTTCTCGGACCCCGAGGACGCCTCGGGCTATTCCGCCCACGACCTGATCTCGCTCGGCTTCAAGAAGTCCGAGAAGCACGCCGCGCTGCTGAAAGGCACGAAATCCATCGCCGAGGTGGACCCGACGGCCTATGACGCGATCTTCCTGGCGGGCGGGCAGTCGCCCATGGTCACGATGATCGACGATACCGCGCTGCATGCCTTCGTGGCCAAGGCCTATGAGGCGGGGAAGGTCGTGGCGATCGTCTGCCACGGCACCTGCATCCTCTTGAAAACCCGCCTCTCGAACGGCGATCTCTTGGTCAAGGGCAAGACCTGGACCGGCTTTGCCAACAGCGAAGAGGCCTACGCCGACGCCTGGGTCGGGCAGAAGATCCAGCCCTTCTGGATCGAGGACGAGGCGCGCAAGATCGCGGGCACGAATTTCGTGGTGAATTCGATGTTCAAGCCCTTCGCCGTGCGCGACGGCAACCTGATCACCGGCCAGCAGCAATTCTCGGGCGGGGCGGCGGCGGAACTCGTCGTCCAGACGCTCGGCCGCTGAGACCA
>JBKBRG010000307.1:0-3864 GCA_046292325.1 Tabrizicola sp. | reverse complement strand
AGAACCTGCGCCGTTCGGTCTGGTCGAACAGCGAAAAAAGCTTGCGATATGTCCCGATCAAATCACGTCCCCCGGGTCTACGACCGCGCCACCTTGCTGCGTGGGAGTGACAAAAGAAAGGCAATCCTGAAGCAGTTCCCGGCCCGCGGCCGCAAGCCGGGCGCCGGGATTGCGCCAGGGCGTCGCAGGGCGGCGCCAGGGGCCGGATCCGGGGATTTCTCGCGCCCGTTGCAGGCCCGATCCACCGCTCACTGGTGCGGAAGGATGCTCAGAGTGCCACATTCGACGCTGCCGGAGTCAACGCGCCGGCCCCGAAACCGAGACGAACTTTAACCAAAGCTTGGCCATATTCCCGCCATGCGCGAATTACAGCATGACCACATGCTTCTTTTGAAGGGGACAGGAAATGATCGCGGGGTTCTTGCTCTTGTCTGCCGTCGCGGGAATCGTGGCAACGGGTGTGGCTTTCTCTCTCGATGCCCCGACCTGGGTCGCCTTGCTCGCCTATCCGGTGGCCTCCTGCATGTCGCTGCTGCTCTGGGCGTCGATCTGGAGCGTCCGGGCCAGCAACGTGCAGGCTGCCGAACGGCTGCAACCGAATGCCACGGCAGGCTGACAGTCGGGCCGATGATCGGTTTTCCGCCTGGCGGCCGTCATCGGCGGAAGTGTCGCCAGATCGGCAGCACGAATAGGCCGAGTCTTGCCAACCAGAAGGCGAATCGCAGAACCGGGGAAGATGAATCACTTTTCGTGTCTCGACATACGCCCCGATAAGCCTAATCTGAAATCCAGCCGCGGGACGTTTATGTTGCGGAATTTCTCCGATCAGGGGGACGGGGATGGCGTTGGGGCTGCTACTGATCGCTATGTTTGGCGCAGCCAGCGCATCGGTGGTTCTTTTTCTCTATGGCTTTCCGGTCTGGGCCGTCCTGCTTGCCTACCCGGCCACGGGCTTCATGATCCTGCTGCCGGGTGTCCTGTTGGTCGGCTGGATCCGGCAGAACCGCCCGAACGACCCCTCTGCGTCGATCCTCACTTCCCAGTCGCCCGCAGGACCACACCCACAGTCGCCAGCAGGATCTTCAAATCCATGAAGAACGACAGGTTCCGTTCGTATTCCGCATCGAACTCGGCACGCTGGGCAAAGGTGGACTGATTGCGGTCCGAGATCTGCCAGGTTCCTGTCAGACCCGGGCGCAGCGCGTAATAGGCAGTGCCGGGATAAAGATCCTGCTGATCCACCATCATCGGCCGCGGCCCGACCAGGCTCATGTCGCCGATCAGCACGTTCCAAAGCTGCGGCAGCTCGTCCAGAGAGCTCTTGCGAAGGAACTGGCCGAATTCGGTGATGCGCGGGTCGTGCGACAGTTTCTGGTAGGCGTCCCATTCGCGACGGGCCGCATCGTTTTCCCGCAGATAGGCCTGAAGCCGGGCCTCGGCGTCCGGAACCATGGTCCGCAGTTTCCAAAGCCGGAACGTCCTGCCGCCCAGCCCGACCCGTTCCTGCGTGTAGAACGGCGAACTGCCACCCAGCTTCAACACCGCCGCCAGGGTCAGCACCACCGGCAGCACGATCGGAAGCGCGATGATCACGAAGGCAACGTCAAGCCAGCGCTTGATCACGCGGCGATAGAGCGGCTGACGGCGGACCTGCACCCAACCGTCTGCTACGCCAGGGGACGGCCGTTCGAAATCCTGCCCTGCCAGTCCTGAACGAACGTCCATCTGCAACGCCTCCGCAAGGGTGCCAATCGCTAAGCCAATCTGCGCAGCCCGCGCAGTTTTCCGCGGGCCCAAAATGAACTCTCGCACTCGCTACCCCGATTACTCACGGCCAATCTTCTACCATCCGGGACGGGCCATCGCAATGCGGACATCCTGACCCGACTGTCCGAAAAGTGGTTTAATCTCATTGAGTTACACGCTCAGGTTGTGTCCGGACGGCAGTGGCGTGGCAGGCGGGAAACGACGACAGGGGACGGAAAACGGCAGCCCGGACACTGGTCGGCAGAGGCTGTGAAAGCACCTCCATGATTTTCAACGCCTTTTAAATAAGGCCTCGGCGACATCCCGATCTTCCCGCATCCTCTCCTTGCACCAGGGGGGCCAGATCTCGGGTGTTTCGGGTCCGCGCCCCCTTCCAATTGTGCGGCAATCCGAAACGGTGAATTTTCCGTTAAAGTGATCCGACAACCACAGTTGCCCGTCGGGATGCCGCTTTGCCGGGCACTGGCGGGCCGAGGACCGCCCGAATTGATTCGATTTCCCCGACGATCAGGCCCGAAGGCGTGCCCTGCGATGCATCGCGACGAGGGCGACCAGGGTCGGACCCGGCAGTTCCAGAAGCCAGTTCAGCCTGACCCCCGCCAGCGTGCTGCCAAGCGCGATGTCCACATGGTGAAAGCTGGCCGCACGCACCACGACGAAGACGCAGACGAACCCGAGCCCGAGCAGCGCCAGCCAGATCCGCTTCAGGATGGCCCGCAGGAACAGCGCAAGCAGTCCCAGCACCGCCAGCCCGCCAACGGCTACCAGAAGGATGAAGCCCTCCTGCACCCGGCGCCGCACCTCATACCAGCCGGCCAGCCGGGAATGGCAGCGCGCGATCATGGTCAGCAGGGATTGCAGGTCCAGCTGCTTGTTCAGCGCCAGGGCCAGCATCAGCCCCGCTGCCAGGATCCAGAACCGCCGTTCGCGGCCGTCCACCCCCTCTGCTCCGGCCAGCCGATAGGCCGCAAGGCCACAGGCCACGGCCGCCAGCAGATAGACCACGACGGTCAGCCAGCCCATCCAGTGATTGTCACCGAGCCCCGGGCTCCACTGCGTGAACGCGCAGGTCAGCGTCGTTCGCATCGGTCCGGCCCGATCCGCCGCATCGACCTAACCCCTCCGCCGGGCGTTGCGCCAGGAGAGGAACCTGCGCACCAGTTCGCGCCGCCGGGGCAGATGCTTGCGCCAGGCATCGTGATCCGCCGGAAGGACGATCCGATGCACATCGGCAGGCGTGGCCCGCTGCCCCTCCGGCAGTCCCTCGGCCACCCAGGGCAGGAACTGCTCGGACTTCGGCCAGACATAGCTGTCGGACCAGGTCCAGGTCCCGGTCCGCTTGTAGATCCGGGCGATCTCTTCCGCGAAGGCGCCGTCGATCGGCAGCGGCCGGGTCGGCTTGCCGAAATACTTCAGATTGCGCAGCATCAGCGCCTCGGACTTCGGGGCCACATAGGCCGGCACCCACAGCCGGAACCGCATCTCCACCGCAAGACTCGCCACCGCGCGGAACACCTGCACATGTTCCTCGTGGCCATATTCGCCCCAGGGACCATGCGCGATCACGTTGCGGAAGCCCGCCAGACGGGGGCGCAGCGCCTCGCGCAGCTTGCCGAACTGGGCGCGATACTGATCGGGGTTGAAGTTGGCCAGGATCCGCAACGCGGGGTGCGGATGAAGTCCGTAGTCCGTCTCACGCACCTCGGGCCAGGAGGCGCTGTCGAACACGCCCGTTTCCGGCATTGCCAGCCAGTCGAGCGTCGGCAGCGGAAAGGCCGCCATCGCCTCGCGCCGCCCTTCGGTGATCGTCGGCGCGCCCGGCCATTCGCCATAGACCAGCACGATCTTCCCGGCCGCCTTCAGCGCCGAACAGGCCCACAGGACCTCGTCATCGGGATGCGCCATGACGATGGCCAACCCGTCCAGGATGTCGTCGCCGGTCGTCATCTCGAGACCTTCTCGTCGCCGCGGGCGTAGATGTCCTCGTAGCGGATGATGTCGTCCTCGCCGAGATATGCGCCGGTCTGCACCTCGATCAGCACCACCGGCACCTTGCCGGGATTGGCCAGCCGGTGGATCGCGCCCAGCGGCACATAG
>JBKBRG010000306.1:0-3876 GCA_046292325.1 Tabrizicola sp. | reverse complement strand
GACCTCTGCCGTGGAGACGGTCGAAGCCCTCGGCAAGTTCCTCCCCGACGTCGACCGCCCCAACGAGGGCGTCTTCGCCTGGCAGGACGAGGATCAGGACTGGCTCGCCCTGAGATACGACCTGACCGCCCCCCTTGCCCGCGTCGCCGCCCAGTATCGCAACGACCTCCCCAGCCCCTACCGCCGCTACGCGATGGGTCCCGTCTGGCGGAACGAGAAACCGGGGCCGGGCCGCTTTCGCCAGTTCTACCAGTGCGACGCCGACACGGTGGGGTCCGCCTCGGTCGCCGCCGACGCCGAGATCTGCGCCATGCTGGCCGACGCCCTGGAAGAGGTCGGCATCCCCCGCGGCGACTATGTGGTGAAGGTGAACAACCGCAAGGTCCTGAACGGGGTGATGGAGGTTGCGGGGCTGGCTGGAGACGACAAGGAGGCGGAACGCGGCATCGTCCTGCGGGCCATCGACAAGATCGACCGCCTGGGGCCGGAGGGGGTGCGGGCGCTTCTGGGGAAGGGCAGGACGGACGAGAGCGGGGACTTCACGAAGGGCGCCGGCCTGTCGGCCGAGCAGGCCGAGGTCGTGATGGGCTTCACCTCGGCCAGGCGCGAGACCGGTGCCGCGACGGTCGCCCGACTGCGGGACCTGGTGGGGGCCTCCGGGATCGGCGCGGAAGGCGTCGCGGAACTGGAGGCGGTCATGGCGCTGCTGGAGGCCCAGGGCTACGGGCCGGACCGCATCGTGCTGGACCCGGGCGTGGTGCGGGGACTGGGCTATTATACCGGGCCGGTCTACGAGGCCGAACTGACCTTCGAGATCCTGGACGAAAAGGGCCGCAAGCGGCAGTTCGGGTCGGTCGCCGGTGGTGGCCGGTATGACGGGCTGGTGAAGCGGTTCACCGGGCAGGATGTGCCGGCGACGGGCGTCTCGATCGGGGTTGACCGGCTGCTGGCCGCCTTGCGGGCGAAGGGGCGCGCGGGTGGCGAGACGGCGGGACCGGTCGTGGTGACCGTGATGGACCGCGACCGGATGGCCGACTACATGGCCATGGTGGGCGAGTTGCGGCAGGCTGGCATCCGCGCCGAGGTCTATCTCGGCAATCCAAGGAACTTCGGCAACCAGCTGAAATATGCCGACAAGCGCGCTTCGCCGGTGGCGGTGATCCAGGGCGCGAACGAGGCGGCGGCGGACATGGTGATCCTGAAGGACCTGATCCTCGGCGCGAAGATCGCCCAAAGCGCCACGCTGGAGGAATGGAAGGACCGCCCCGCCCAGATCGAGGTGCCGCGGAGAGATTTGGTGGCCGCCGTCAGGCGGATGCTGGGCGCATGAACCGCGGCTGTCCGCCTTCGGGGGCGACTGCGGTCCGCCCGTCCCTGTCCTTTCCGCATGAAGGGGGAGGAGCGGTGCCCCGCGCCCGCGATCGGCTTGGTCCGGGGGGCCGGGCATGACCCCCAAGGCCGCGATCCGGGCCGAGGGGGAGCGGCTGCTGGCCGCCTTCCTCGAGGCGGGGGCCGTCGCAGTGGAGGCCGACATCCTGCAACCGGCGGGCACCTTGCTGGACCTCTATGGCGAGGACATCCGCGCGCGGGCCTATGTCACCGACGATCCGCTGCGTGGCGAGATGATGCTGCGCCCGGATTTCACCGTGCCGGTGGTGCAGGCGCACATGGCGCATGGGGCGGAGCCCGCGCGCTATGCCTATCTGGGCGAGGTGTTCCGCAAGCAGGCGCGCGGGGCGCAGGAGGAGAGCGAATATCTTCAGGTCGGCTACGAAGTCTTTGACCGTGCCGCGCCCGAGGCGGCGGATGCCGAAGTCTTCGCCCTGTTCCGCGATCTGCTGGCGGGCCTCGGCCTGCGCCCGGTGACCGGCGACATCGGTATCCTGATGGCGGCAGTCCGGGGGCTGGAGACGACCGAGCGGCGCAAGGCGGCGCTGCTGCGCCATGTCTGGCGACCGGCGCGGTTCAAGGCGCTGCTCGATCGCTTCTCTGGCCGGGCGCCGGTGCCGGCAGGCCGGCTGCGGCTTCTGGAGCGGCTGCGGGCCGGCTCTCCCCTGGCGCTGATCGAGGAGGCGGGGACCTTCGTCGGATTGCGCAGCGCCGAAGAGATCGCAGAGCGGGCCGAGGCCCTGCTGGCCGATGCCGAGACCCCGCCGATCCGGGCCACGGAGGCGGCGCTTCTCTATGATCTGCTGACGCTGGAGGCCCCGGCGGCCCATGCGCTGGCCCATCTGCGCGGCATCGCGCCGATGCTGCCGGCCATCGCCCCGGCGGTGGACCGCTTTGCCGCGCGGCTGGAGGCGCTGGCGGCGAGGGGTGTCGCAGTCGAGACGCTGGCCTTCGAGGCGAGCCATGGCCGGACTGCGCTGGAATACTACGACGGCTTCGTGTTCAGCTTTGTCGCCGAGGCGATGCCGCCGGTGGCCAGCGGTGGGCGCTATGACGCGCTGACGTCGGTGCTGGGGGCGGGCGCCTTCATCCCGGCGGTGGGCGGCGTGATCCAGCCCGGCCTGGTTGCCCGTCTGCGGGGGGCATTGGCATGATCCGGCTGGGCGTGCCGTCCAAGGGGCGGCTGATGCAGGACTGTTTCGACTGGTTCGCTGCGCGCGGGGTGGTGCTGCGCCGCACGGGGTCGGACCGGGAATATGCCGGCACGGTCGAGGGGGTGGAGGGCGTGGCCCCGGTGCTGTTGTCGGCGGGAGAGATCCCGCGCGAACTGGCGGCCGGGCGGATTCATCTGGGGGTGACCGGGTCGGATCTGGTGCGCGAGCAGCTGGATGCCGACGAGGTGGCCGAGGTCGCCCGGCTGGGCTTCGGCCGGGCCGATCTGGTGATCGCGGTGCCGAATGTCTGGATCGATGTCGAGTCGGTGGATGATCTGGACGCCGCCGCTGCGGCCTTCCGCAAGGTGCACGGCCACCGTCTGCGGATCGCGACCAAGTATCACCGCCTGGTGCGCGACTTCCTGACTGCGCAGGGCGTGGCGGATTATCAGCTGGTGGACAGTCAGGGCGCGACCGAGGGCACCGTGAAGAATGGCACCGCCGAGGCGATCGCCGACATCACCAGTTCGGGCGAGACGCTGCGGGCCAATCACCTGCGGATCCTGCCGGACGGGCTGATCCATTCCAGCGAGGCGGTCCTTTGGGCCAGCCGGGCTGCGGTCTGGACGGCAGAGGACCGCGCGGCGCTGGCGCGGCTGTCGCAGATGCTGGGCGTGGCGGGCTTCACCGTCTGAGGGCGGCACCCGGTCGCACGGTCGGAGCGAGGGGTTTCACACCCCTCGCGCTCCCCGTGGAGTATTTGGAAAAAGGGCAAGGAGCACGTCAGTGCAGGCCGAGTTCGGCCAGGGCCTGCGCCAGTTTCGGCGGCAGCGGATCGTCCTTGGCGCGGCCTTTCGGCAGGTCGCGGGGGGCTTCTGCGGGGTCAAGATAGCGCCAGCCCTGGAAGGGGCGACGGGGGGCGGGCTCGGTGCGGACGACGTCGAGGTCCAGCACCAGCGCGCAGCGCGGGATGCCGTCGCCGAGGTTCACCTCCTGCAGGTCGAGGATGCGCTGGCGGCAGAGGATCAGGCCCTTGATCACCCAGTAGAGCGAGCCGCCGTCCAGCACCTCGGCCTCGCGCTTCGGCCACATGCGGGTGACGTGGATGGCCCGGCCCTCGGGCCAGTGCGGGCGCTGGCTGCTCTGCCAGTCGAGCAGATCCTCGACCGAGTCGGCGCCGACGCAGAGTTTCAGGAGGTTGATCATGCGTCCGATCATAGGGCCTGCGGCGGGCGCTTCAAGTTGACCCCCGGGGGGCAGGGGCGTATCTTGGGCCTTCCGCCGGACTTATCCACAACAGACAGGAAGATTCGCCCGATGTCGCGATTCCATG
>JBKBRG010000305.1:0-3911 GCA_046292325.1 Tabrizicola sp. | reverse complement strand
GTGAACGGTGAGACGGGCACCATGATGCGGGTTGTTCATCCTTGCGGGTCCTCGGCTGGAGTTTGGCGATTGCAGCCTAACCCCGTTCCGGGTGAACAACCTCCTGAGATTTCACACCTAGGGATGCGCGCCCTCCTTCTGACTGTCGTGTTCGCCGCGGCCCCGGCGCGCGCCGAGGCGCCGCTCACGGCAGAGGAGTTCGACGCCCTCACCCTCGGCCGCAGCATGACCTGGTCGGAAAACGGCGTGGTCTATGGCCTGGAACAGTATCTGCCCGGTCGCCGCGTCCGCTGGGCGGCGGTTGGCGAGGATTGCATCCTCGGCCACTGGTATGCCGACGGTCCCGCGATCTGCTTCCGGTATGAAACCGACAGCGAACCCGACTGCTGGATCATCACCCGCAGCGCCGCGGGTTTCGACGCGCACTACGCCACGAACCCACCCGGAACCCCGCCCGTGACCGTCGCCGAAACCCCCGATCCCCCCGCCTGCCCCGGCCCCGAGGTCGGCAGCTGATGCGTGGCGCTGTGCGGTCCGCAGCCGCCCTGCTGCGCGTCCCTCCGGCCTGGGCCGACGCCGCCCGCCGCTTGCGGCCGCGGTGTTCGAGGGCTTCATGCGGGCCCGCACCGCGACACCCGTAACGAGACCGGGGGTCACGGAGTGCGAACATTCCTGCCCGGTCGCAGGGCGATCCGGCGCGATGCCAAGGGCTGCCCCGAAGGCCGCCGGCGATCGCGGGGTCCGCGGGGGCGCGCGCCCACCGCCCATCTCGGCGCGCATGGTCAACGGGGTCTGAACGCCCACGAACGCCCCGTCGATCCTGCAACCACGCACCGGGCAGTCCGGCCCCGACGGCGGCTCAGAACAGGCTGCCCTGCCCGCCCGCCGGGCCACCGTCCCCCTTCGGTCGTCTCGCGGGCCGGTTCCCGACCGCGAGGCGACCGTCGGCGAATTCGATCTCCAGCGCCGCCGCCACCTCTGCTGCCGCCTTCGAGGTCACGACCGCACCGTCTCCCCGGACCACCGCATAGCCCCGTTTCAGCGTGGCATGATATCCCAGCGTCAGACGGGTCCGGTCCAGCGCCTCCAGCCGGTCGCGCAGGCGCGCCAGACCTGCCGCCGGGGCGGCCTCAAGCCGGCTGGACAGCACGCTCAGCCGGGCCCGCCCCTCGGTGGACCGCCGCTCTGCCTCGCCCAGCATCCGCGCCAGGGCCGGCGCCAGCCGCGAAGCCAGATCCGCCAACCGCTCCGCCCGCCGCTCCAGCCGCTGCCGGCACGCCCGGTCCAGCCGCTCTTCCCGCGCGGTCAGAAGGTCGCGCTGCCGCGCCAGCCCCGCCCGCAGCGCGCCCGGCTGCAACCGACCAGCCACCCGGTCGAACTCCCGATGCTTCCGGCTGACCGCCAGCCCCAGCCCCGACCCCAGCCGCATCGCCGCCGCATCCAGCCGCTGCCGGGGCGAGGCAACCAGCGCCTCGACCCGCGGCAGGGCGCGGCCCAGATCGCGCAACCGCTGCCGGCGCAGCACCACCGCCTGCCCGATCCCCCGCACCAGCCGCGCGCCCAGGGCCTCCAGCGCCGCCACCAGATCCAGCCGCACCGGCACCGCCAGCTCCGCCGCCGCCGTGGGCGTCGGCGCGCGCAGATCGGCGGCGTAGTCGATCAGCGTGGTATCCGTCTCGTGCCCCACCGCCGAGATCAGCGGGATCGCCGATCCCGCCGCCGCGCGCACCACCACTTCCTCGTTGAAGCCCCAGAGATCTTCCAGCGAGCCGCCGCCCCGCGCCACGATCAGCACGTCGGGACGCGGAATCGGCCCGCCCGGCTCGATCGCGTTGAAGCCCCGGATCGCAGCGGCCACCTCTGCCGCGCAGGACTGGCCCTGCACCGCCACGGGCCAGACCAGCACATGCCGGGGAAAGCGGTCGCGCAGCCGGTGCAGGATGTCCCGGATCACCGCCCCGCTGGGAGAGGTCACGACCCCGATCACCTGCGGCAGGAAGGGAATCGGCTTCTTCCGCGCCGGATCGAACAGCCCCTCGGCCCCCAGCGCGGCCTTGCGCCGTTCCAGCATCGCCATCAGCGCGCCCGCGCCCGCGGGTGCCACGTCCTCGACGATCAGCTGATACTTCGACTGGCCCGGAAAGGTGGTCATCCGGCCCGTGGCCACGACCTCCATCCCCTCCTCGGGTCGCACCTGCATCCGCGCGACCTGGCCCTTCCAGCTGACCGCCGCGATCACGGCGCGGTCGTCCTTCAGGTCGAAGTAGAGATGCCCCGAGGCCGGCCGGCTGACCCGCCCCACCTCGCCCCTCACCCGGACAAGGCCGAATTCGCCCTCGATCACCCGCTTCACCGCGCCCGAAAGCTCGGAGACCGTGTATTCCGGCTGGTTGCCCTGCGGCGCGGGGCCGTTGTCGATCAGGTCCATGCTTGCCCTCCGTCGCCCCCGACCCTATGACGCCCGCAGGCAAAGTCCAAGCGGGGGCGCACATGAACATCCTGATCCTGGGCTCGGGCGGTCGCGAACATGCCCTCGCCTGGGCGGTGAAGCAGAATCCGAAATGCGACCGGCTGATCGTCGCGCCCGGCAATGCGGGCATCGCCATGCTGGCGGAATGCGCCGACATCGACATCCTCGACGGCGCCGCCGTGGTCGCCTTCTGCGCCGAGAACGCCATCGACTTCGTGATCGTCGGCTCCGAGGCCCCCCTCGCCGCCGGCGTGGCCGATGCCTGCCGGGCGGCCGGGCTCCTGACCTTCGGCCCCTCGGCGGCAGCAGCGAGACTTGAGGCATCGAAGGCCTTCACGAAGCAAGTCTGCGACGCGTGCAAGGCTCCCACCGCCGCCTGGGCGCGCTTCACGGAAGCCGCCTCCGCCAAGGCCTACATCCGCAGGCAGGGCGCCCCGATCGTGGTCAAGGCCGACGGCCTTGCCGCGGGCAAGGGGGTGATCGTCGCCATGACCGAGGACGAGGCTCTCTCTGCCATCGACGACATGTTCGGCGGCGAATTCGGTGCAGCCGGGGCAGAGGTCGTCATCGAGGAATTCATGCAGGGCGAAGAGGCGAGCTTCTTCGTCCTCACCGACGGCACCCACGCCCTTCCCGTCGGCACGGCGCAGGATCACAAGCGGGTGGGAGACGGCGATACCGGCCCCAACACCGGCGGCATGGGCGCCTATTCCCCGGCCCCCGTCCTGACCGCCGCGATCCAGCAGCAGGCCCTGGACGAGATCGTCCTGCCCACGATCCGGGAAATGGCCCGGCGCGGCGCGCCCTACCAGGGCGTCCTCTATGCGGGCCTGATGATCGCGGATGGCCGGGCGCGCCTGGTGGAATACAACGCCCGCTTCGGCGACCCGGAGGCCCAGGTGCTGATGATGCGCCTCGGCGCCCAGGCGCTGGACCTGATGCTTGCCACCGCCGAGGGGCGGCTCGACGAGGTGCAGGTCAACTGGGCCGAGGACCACGCCCTTACCGTGGTGATGGCCGCGCAGGGCTACCCCGGTCCCTATGCCAGGGGCAGCCAGATCCGGGGGCTCGAGGACCTGCCCGAGGACAGCCGCCACATGGTGTTTCACGCGGGCACGACCGAACGCGACGGCCGGATCGTGGCGACCGGCGGTCGGGTGCTGAACGTCACCGCCCGGGGCGAGACACTGCGTGCCGCGCGCGACGCGGCCTATGCCATGGTCGATGCGATCGACTGGCCCGGCGGCTTCTGCCGGCGCGACATCGGCTGGCGGGCGCTGAACGAAAGGCGCGGCTGACGCCGCAAGCCTTGCCTCTCGTCGTCGGCCTGCGCCTCCTCCTCGGGAATGCCTCCGGCGGGAGTATTTGGCAAAAGGGCAAATCCACATGCCCTTTCCCAAATACTCCGGGGAGCGCGAGGGGCAGCGCCCCTCGTCCGCCG
>JBKBRG010000304.1:0-3920 GCA_046292325.1 Tabrizicola sp. | reverse complement strand
GTCAGGATGGCCAGCGCGTCCCTGGCCATGAGCGCGGCAAGCGCCGGGTCCGTGCAGATCAGCCCCCCGGTATAGGCGCCATAGGCGGGCAGGATCAGCCGGTCGGCATCGGCGAGGAAACAGGGCCGCGACTGGCCGGCAAGCCGCGCCTTGGGGTGGTAATGCCCCGAAATCTCGGCCCTTTGCGTCGGGTCGGCGACATGGCGGAAGGTGAAGGGGGCCAGCGGCAGCTCGGCCCGGTGGGTGCCCCCGATCTCGATCGGCCCCGGATCGTGGTTGCCGGTGATCCAGATCCAGTCGCGCCCGGCCATCAGCCGGGTCAGCCAGAGCCGCGCGGTCTCTGCGATCCCGTCCAGCGCTGCAAGGTCGTCGAAGCTGTCGCCGAGGCAGATGACCCTCTCGGCCCCGGTCGCCTCCAGGTCGTGGTCGAGCTTCTCCAGCGTGGCTTGCGTCTCGTAGGGCGGCAGCAGCGTGCCGCCGCGCCGGGCCAGGCGTTCCGATTTGCCGAGATGGAGGTCCGAAACGGCAAGGGTCGCCCGCGCGGGCCAGTATAGAGCACCGGAGGCCAGCAGGTGCAGCGTTTCGCCGTGGAACAAGAGCGCGTGGTGCATGTTCGCCTACCTGCCCGAGGGCGGCGCCTCTGGCAAGGGCCGCGCCTCCGGCGGGAGTATTTGCAAAAAGAGCAAGAGCTCAGGCCAGGCCGGCGGCTTCCATCAGGGCCTGCGCTTGGGCACTGGCCAGCCGCTCGCGCCCCTCACCCTGGACCGGGATGCGGCCGGGCTCGAAGAAGAGCGGCGCGGCGAGGGGGCTGACCCGGTCCAGCCGGATCAGGTCGATGCGGCCTTCGATCCGGGCCAGCATGGCCTCGATGCGGGAAAAGTCGATCAGGCCGCGCAGGGCCTCTTCCCGCGTGATCTGCAACAGGAGATGGTCGGGGTCATAGCGGCGCAGCGTGTCGTAGAGGATGTCGGAGGAGAAGGTCGCCTGCCGCCCGGTCTTGCGCCGTCCCTGGTGCGCGCGTTCGATCAGCCCCGCGATGATCGCGGTGGACCGGAAGGTGCGCTTCATCACCGCGTTGCCGGCAAGCCAGGTGTCGAGGCCGTCGCGAAGCGTGGCCAGGTCGAACAGCGGGTCGGGATCGGTGACGGGGTCGAGGCCCCAGATCAGGGTGGCGTAGTCGGTGGCAACGAAGCCCAAGGGCGCAAGCCCTTGCGTTTCCATCTGCTTCGTGACCAGAAGGCCCAGGGTCTGCTGCGCGTTCCGGCCGGCAAAACCGTAGATGACCAGATGTTCCCGGCCCTCATGGGGGAAGGACTCCAGCAGCAGCGACTGCGGGTCGGGAAGGCGCGAGACCTCGCGCTGTTTCGCCAGCCACCAGGCGGTGTGGGCGGGAAGGTCGGGCCAGGATTCCTGCTGGAAGATCTCCAGGATCCGGTCGGTAAGCAGGGTCGAGGTGGCGAACTTGGTGCCGTTGAACACCGCAACCTTCGGGTCGCGGCCGGGGCTGCGCGAGACCTCGACGGTCATCTCGCGCAGGGATTCGTAGCGCACGATCTGGCCGCCGATCAGGAAGGTATCGCCGGGGGTAAGGGTGGCGGCGAAGGATTCCTCCACCTCGCCGAGGGGCGCGCCATGCCCCCGGAGCCGGACCTTCAGCGTTTCGGTGTCGATGATCGTGCCAAGGTTCTGCCGGATCAGCGCGGCGGACCGGGGGTCGCGCAGGTGCCATCTGCCATTCGTCCGTTTCAGGCGCTGCCAGCGGTCATAGGCTTTCAGCGCATAGCCGCCGGTGGCGACGAAATCGAGGCAGGCATCGAACTGCTCTCTTGTCAGAAGGGCATAGGGGCCAGCGGTGATGACCTCGGCATAGAGTTCGTCCGCATCGAAGGGGCCGGCGCAGGCGGTGGCAAGGATATGCTGGCAGAGGACATCGCGGGGGCCGGGGCCGCGCGGCTCGCCGTCAAGGCCATGGGCGCGGACGGCGTCGAGCGCGGCCTGACATTCGACGACCTCGAAGCGGTTCGCCGGGACGAGCAGCGCCTTCGAAGGCGCGTTGTAGCGGTGGTTGGCGCGGCCGATGCGCTGGACGAGGCGCTTGACGTTCTTCGGGGCACCGACCTGGATCACCAGGTCCACGTTGCCCCAGTCGATGCCGAGATCGAGAGAACCCGTGCAGACCACCGCCCGCAACTGCCCGTCAGACATGGCTTTTTCCACTCTTTCCCGGCTTTCGCGCGACAGCGAGCCGTGATGGATGCCGATGGGCAGATCCTCGGTGTTGGCAAGCCAGAGGTCGTGGAAGAAAAGCTCGGCCTGGGCGCGCGTGTTGTGGAAGATGAGCGTGGTCTTGTGGCGGGTGATCTCCTTCAGGATCGCGGGAATGGCATGACGGCCGCCGCCGCCGCTCCACGGTGGGGGGGCGTCGGTCTCCAGCATCGAGATGTCGGGATCGGGACCGGGATCGGCCTGCAGGATCGTGGCCTGCGGCGCGAGGAACCGGGCCAGGGCCGGGGGGTTCTCGACCGTCGCGGAAAGCCCCACCAGGCGGAGCGCGGGGTTCAGCGACCGGAGACGGGCGATTTGCAGGACAAGCTGGTCGCCGCGCTTGGATTCGGCCAGGGCATGAATCTCGTCGACGACAACCCGTTGCAGTCCCTGAAAGATCCGCGGGGCATCCTCGTAGCTGAGCAGCAGCGCGAGGCTCTCCGGGGTGGTCAGCAGGATATGCGGCGGATCGGCGCGCTGGCGGCGGCGCTGGGTGTGGCCGGTATCACCGGTGCGATCCTCGACACGGATCCTCAGGCCCGCGCCTTCGATCGGCACCCCGAGATTTCTGCGGATGTCGGCGGTCAGCGCCTTCAGCGGCGAGACGTAGAGGGTGTGAAGGCCGGGGGCTGGCGCCTCGCCCAGTTCGGCCAGGCTGGGCAGGAAGCCCGCAAGGGTCTTGCCGCCTCCGGTGGGCGCGATGAGCAGGGTTGCGGGGTCCTGCGCCCGATCCAGCATCTCTTGCTGGTGGGGGTGAAGGGTCCAGCCCTTGGTATCGAACCAGGCGGTGAGGGCCGGGGGAAGCATCGTCATGCGGGAAGAGATAGTGCAGCGGCACGGATTGGGGAACGGGGTCCGCCGTTCGCCGAGGCAACCGTCTGATCTTGCGCAGGAATTCTGCTCTGTCTTCCCTCTGCCTCCTGTCCGGCGGGCGTCGGGCGACCGTCGGGCGGATCGAATGGCGGGCCCTGCCGTGACCGGGTGGTGCGAATCGCGCGACGGGGGGCGAAGAATTTCCGGCGATCAATCCTGCTGGCGGGCAGATTTTCCGCAGCAGGCGGCTTCGACCGGAAGCCTGGGCTTTTTGCAGGTTTTTCTGCTGCCTGCGCGGCCAATTCGCTTGCCGGCGGGCGCCCCCCCGCCTAATCCAGGCGCCATGAGACTGCTTTTCCTGGGCGATGTCGTGGGCCGGTCAGGCCGGACGGCGGTGACAGAGCGGCTTCCCGGCCTGCGACAGGCCTGGGGCCTCGATTTCGTCGTGGTCAACGGCGAGAACGCAAGCCAGGGGGCGGGACTCACCGGCGAGCATGCGAAGGAACTTCTGGCAGCGGGGGCGGATTGCCTGACGCTGGGCGATCATGCCTTCGATCAGAAGGACATGCTGACCTTCATCGAACAGGAACCGCGGATCGTGCGGCCCCTGAACTTCTCGAAGGTCGCGCCGGGCCGGGGCGCCCGGGTTTTCGAGGCGACGCAGGGCCGCAAGGTGCTGGTCACGCAGGCCCTGGGGCAGGTGTTCATGAAGCGGCCCTTCGACGACCCGTTCTCGGCGCTGGAAAACGTCCTGAAGGCGCACAGCCTGGGGGGCGTGGTGCAGGCGGCGATCGTCGACATCCACGCCGAGGCCACATCCGAGAAGATGGGCATGGGGCACT
>JBKBRG010000303.1:0-3924 GCA_046292325.1 Tabrizicola sp. | reverse complement strand
CTTCGGTCGCATCCATGTCGATGACATCGCGCAGGTGCTGGAAGCCTCGATGCGTAGGCCGAACCCCGGCGCGGCCTACAACGTCTGCGACGACAACCCCTGCCCGCCGCAGGAGGTGATCGCCTTTGCCGCGCGGCTTCTGGGCCTGCCCGAACCGCCCGCCGTGCCCTTCGAGGAGGTCGCCCCGACGATGACCCCGATGGCGCTGGGCTTCTACAGCGAATCGAAACGGGTGCGGAACGACCGGATCAAGGACGAACTGGGCGTGCGGCTTCTCTACCCCGACTACCCCGAGGGCCTTGCCGCGCTTCTGGCCGCCGAGGGCGGCTGAGGCCCTATTCCGCCGCCAGATCGCGCGGCTGGTTGGCCAGGATCGCCTCGGTCACCGCCGACAGCGCCAGCGCCGCCGCGCCATGCGCCCAGAGCAGGTCACCCCAGGCGTGGATCTCGATCGGCGGGCGCGGGCGACCGGTGTTGATCGCCAGATTGTCCATCTCGGCCAGCGTCTCGGCAGCATAGAGATAGTCATAGCGCATCCGCTCGCCCGACAGGATGATCAGCGCCGGGTCGAACAGGTTGACCACGTTCGACAGCCCCACCGCCAGATAGCGCCCCGCGCGGCGGAAGATCGACTTCGCGGTGGCATTGCCGGCCTTGGCATGGTCGTAAAGGCTTTCCAGAAGGACGTTGATCGGCTGGCTTTCCTTGTGGCCCCAGTTCAGCGCCGTCGTCGCCTCGCGCGCCAGGGCGTAGTCGGCGACATAGGCCTCGAGACAGCCGCGCTGGCCGCAGCGGCACAGCGCGCCATCGAGATGCACCTTGGTATGGCCCAGCTCCATCCCCAGCCGCTGCGCGCCGCGATAGATGCGGTGGTTCATCACGAAGCCCATGCCGACCCCGTGTTCGATGGTGACCACCGCGAAATCCGAAAGGCTGCGCCCGGCACCGAACCACAGTTCGGCCAGCGCCACCAGGTTGGCGTCGTTGTCCACCTGCACCGGGATGCCCAGCCGCGCCGTCGCCGCCTGGGCCACGGGCACGGCGCGCTCGACCAGGACCGAGGACCACAGCGCCACCCCGTCGGCACAATCGACAAAGCCCGGGATGCCGATGCCGACGCCCGACAGATCGCTCCGCGCCACGCCCGCCCTGGCACAGACGCGGTCGAGAAGCGTTTCGATCGTGTCCAGAAGCTCGCCCAGCTGCATCGGGCCTGGCCGGCGCGGGATCGCCTCGTCCGCAATCAGCTTGCCGGCAAAATCGACGACCACGGCCGTATGTTCGCGGTCCGACAGCTTCATCCCCGCGACCAGATGCGCCCCGGCCTTGACCCCCAGAAAGACGGCGGGCCGACCGCGCCCGGCCTCGCCGCCGCGCGGCACCGCGACCTCTTCGATCAGGCCCGCCTCGATCAGTTCCGACGAGATCGTGGTCACGCTGGCCGGGCTGACACCCAGATCCTTGGCCAGCTGCACCCGCGGGATCAGACCCGCCGCGCGCACCAGTTCGAACACCTGCTGACGCAGCGGGCGCTGGCTTTCGGTCAGGGGCGGGATCAGAGGACCCACGCCCTTGCGCGCCTCTGTCATGGCGGCATGCGTCGCCTTGGCCAACATTCCTTCGCCTCCCGAAGCAAAAGCCGCCGATTCTGCTGCGCGTCGAGGCTGGCTTGCCGCAGAATGGCCGGACTTCCACCAGTTCCGCCCGGTCCCAAGCTTTGACCAGCAGAATAATTTTGACAACTGAAATTGATATGCGAGTTTGGCATCGGCGTTTGCTCAACCGCGGGATCAAGGTTTCTGCCGCGTGCAATCGTGGGGAGGTATCGATGCGAAGACTTTTCTGGACGGCTGCGCTTGCCGTGATGGCCCTGACATCGGGCGCGTTTGCCGAAGGCAAGAAGATCGGCGTGGCCTGGGGCGATCTTGCCCAGCCGCGATGGCGTTGGGACGTGACCGCAATGCGCTCGGTCATCGAGCGCAGCGGCAACGAATACATTCCGGTCGATGCCGGCGGATCGGCCGCCAAGCAGTTGCAGGACATCGAGAAGATGATCGAACAGGGCGTCGATGCCCTGGTGATCCAGCCGGTGGACAAGGACGAGATCATGGCTGGCGTCGAGCGCGCGGCGCAGGCCGGCATCCCCATGATCGCCTATGACCGCCTGATCGAGCATGAGAAGGTGTTCTACATCACCTTCGACAACGTGGGGGTCGGGCGGCTCATCGCGGCCATCGTCAAGCAGGCCCAGCCCACGGGCAACTATGTCATCATCAAGGGGGATCCCGGCGACGCCAACACCGGCTTCCTTCGGCAAGGCATGGAGGAAGTGATCGGGGCAGCCGTGGCCTCCGGGCAGATCAAGATCGTCGGCGAGGCGAACGCCGATGGCTGGCGGCCCGAGAACGCCAAGGCGATCATGGAGAAGGCCCTGACCGAGACCGGAAACCAGGTCGATGCGGTGCTGGCGCAGAACGACAGCATGGCCGGTGGCGCGATCGAGGCGCTGACGGCGGCGGGCCTGACCATTCCGATCGGCGGGCAGGACGGAGACCCGGCCGCGCTGAACCGGGTTGCCATGGGCACGCAGACGGTGTCGGTCTGGAAGAACAACCTCGACCTTGCCAAGCAGGCCGGACGCATCGCCGTCCAGCTGGCCGAAGGCACGCCGATGAACCTGATCCAGGACGCGCGGCAGTTCTCGGGCGGAGAGAAGGGCATTCCGGTCTGGTCGATCATGCTGAACCCGACCCCGATCACGGCCGATACGCTGAACATCGTCATCGAAGCGGATCACGTCACCAAGGCGGAAGTCTGCAGGAACGCCTTGCCCACGGTCGCTGCCTGCCGCTGACCCTCGGGGGCCCGTCCGGTGCCGGCCTGACCTGGGACGGCGCTTTTATATTTTGACAACTGAAATTATTGGCGGCATCTTCCGCCCTGTTCCGGCGAATCTGCCGGACCGGCCCGCAGCGGCCGATCCATAGGGAGGATACTCATGCGTACCGCAATTCTCGCCGCCGTTCTGGCGGTGACCGGCTTCTCGTCCGCCGCCCTCGCCGAAGGCAAGAAGATCGGTGTTTCCTGGGCCCAGTTCCAGGAAGAGCGCTGGAAGATCGACGAAGCCGCGATGAAGGCCGCGATCGAAGCCGCCGGCAACGAATACATCTCGGCCGACGCCCAATCCTCGGCCGAAAAGCAGCTGTCGGACATCGACGCGCTGATCGCGCAGGGCGTGGATGCCCTGGTCATCAACGCCTGGGACAAGGACGCCATCGGGCCGGCCATCGAGAAGGCGGCGGCGGAAGGCATCCCGGTCGTCGGCTATGACCGCCTGATCGAGGACAACCGCACCTTCTACCTGACCTTCGACAACGTCGGTGTCGGCCGCATCATCGCGCAGGAAGTGTTCAAGCTGGTGCCCAAGGGGAACTACGCCATCATCAAGGGCGACCCGGGCGACCCGAACGTCGGCTTCCTGCGTCAGGGCATGGAAGAGGTGATCGGCGCGGCCGTGGCCTCGGGCGACATCAAGATCGTCGGTGAAGCAAACTCGGACGGCTGGAAGCCCGAGAACGCCCAGAAGAACATGGAACAGATCCTGACCGCCAACAACAACGCCATCGACGCCGTTCTGGCGCAGAACGACGGCATGGCCGGTGGTGTTGCTGCCGCGCTGGCGGCCCAGGGCCTGAACGTTCCGCTGGGTGGCCAGGACGGCGACCTTGCCGCGATCAACCGCGTTGCCCGCGGCACGCAGACCGTCTCGGTCTGGAAGGACGCGCGCCAGCTCGGCAAGGCCGCCGGCGAGATCGCCTCGGCGCTGGCCGACGGGACGGCCCTGGACGCGATTCCGGGTGCGACCAAGTTCTCGGGCGGCGAGAAGGGCATTGAAATGAACGCCATCCTCCTGACCCCGACCCC
>JBKBRG010000302.1:0-3929 GCA_046292325.1 Tabrizicola sp. | reverse complement strand
GAGGCTGCCGAACCAGTCGGGGAAGCTGGCGGCGAAGAGCTTGGTCGCGATGACGGCGGCGATGTAGTAGATCAGCAGGATCAGCAGGAATACCGACCCCATCCCCGGCAGCGCGCGGCCGAGGCCGTTGACCACCCGGCGCAGCGACGGCACGACCGAAACGATGCGGAGCACCCGCAGGATGCGCAGCGCCCGCAGGACCGAGAGGCTGCCGGCCGCCGGGATCAGGGAAATACCGACGATCGCGAAATCGAACAGATTCCAGCCCGACCGGAAGAAGCGCAGGCCTTGGGCGTAAAGCCGCGCCGCGAGTTCCGCCACGAAGATCGCGAGGCAGGCCCGGTCGATCGCGACCAGCGCCGGGCCGACCCGCTCCATCACCGTCGGGAAGGTTTCCAGCCCCAGGGTGACGGCATTGATCAGGATGACGGCGATCAGCAGGCGAGCGATGGCGGGGCGGTCGAGAAAGGCGGCGACAGCGGCGCGGCTGGACATGTCGGTTCCGGGATTGTTGCGACTTGGCCCGGATATGGGGCATGCCGCCCGGCGATGCCAGAGCCCCGCTTGCGCCGTGGCGCCGCTTTCAGTTCATCGGGCGGACGAATTCCATGCTGCGCCCGCCCGGGCCCGTCAGCCTGAGGCCGAGGATGCCCTCGGTCCGCGCCTCGGTCATGGCCGAGAGCGCCTGAAGAAAGCGGGTCTCTTCCTTCAGGTCCGGGCAGGCCATGCGGGTTGCCGCGACCCCCTTCAGCACGAAGGCCGGCAGCGGCCCTTCGTAGCTTCCCGTCCAGCGGTTGCAGGGCGCCTCGCCGAAGGCGCGTCCGGGTTCGGAGAAGTCGATCGTGCCGCGCGCGGCAAAGGGCTGGCCGTCGATCGCCACGACGCGCCACTGCGGGGCCAGGTATTCGGGCGGCACCGTGCCGTTGCCCGAGGCCGTCGCGGTGCAGGCGGCAAGCAGGGCGGCGGCAGCGAGGGACCTTCGGGGAGCGGACATGGCGCACCTCATGCGGATGTGCCGCCAGCTTGCCCGCCCGGCACCGGCAAGCCGATCCGGATGTGGCGGTCAGAACGCCTCGGGCCTGGCCTCGCGCGCCATGTGGTCGAGGACGGCATTCACGAACCTGGGTTCCTTGCCGTCGGGGAAGAAGGCCTTGGCCACGTCCACATATTCGGTGATCGCGACCTTGGGCGGTGTGGGCAGGTCCACCAGTTCCGCCCCGGCGGCGCGGAAGAGGGCGCGCAGCACCGGGTCGATCCGGTCGATCGGCCAGGCCGCGACCAGCGCCCGGTCGGTCATCTGGTCGATCCTGGCCTGCCAGTTCACCGCCGCGCCGACCACGGCGCGGAAATGTTCGACATCTCCTTCCGCGAATTCACCTTCCTCGTAGGTCGCACCGAAGCGGTGCGTCTCGAACTCGGCAGCCACCGCCTCGACCGTCTGGCCCGAGACTTCCATCTGGAACAGCGCCTGCACGGCATAAAGCCGAGCCGCCGATTTCATCTGGCGCTTTTCCGCCCGCCTGTCCGTCATGCCCGGAAACCGATCCCCTTGGATGTCCCGGCCCATTTGCGCGAAAGCGCGATCAGGTGCAAGGCCGCCGCTGCGGCACCACCGCCCTTGTCCTGTCCGGCGGGATCGGCGCGCACCTCGGCCTGGGCGCGGTTTTCCACCGTCAGGATCCCGTTGCCGATACAGGCGCCTTGCAGGCCCAGCAGGCTGAGCGCGCGGGACGAGTCGTTGCAGACCGTCTCGTAATGCGTCGTCTCGCCCCGGATCACGCAGCCCAGCGCGACATAGCCGTCATACGCCGCCAGCCGTTCGGCCATGGCGATGGCCGAGGGCACTTCCAGCGCGCCCGGCACCTCCACCAGGTCCACCTCGGCGCCGCACTGCGCGGCAACCGCCTTCGCCCCGGCGACCAGATTGTCGGTGATGTCCTTGTAATAGGGCGCGACGACGATCAAGAGCTTGACCGGCTTGTCGAAGCCGGGCAGCGGCAGGGTGTAATGCGTCTCGGCGGTGGCCATGTCCTACTCCTTGATGGGCCGGGTGCCCGCGATGGTCAGGCCGTAGGCGTCAAGCCCCACGAAGCGCGGCGCGGCGGAATTCGTCACCAGGGTGATCGCGGAGAGGCCCAGCGAGGACAGGATCTGCGCCCCGAGCCCATACTGGCGCAGGGTCTGCGGCGAATGTTCGCCGGGCGTCACCATCTTCATCGTCGTGTCGCGCAGCAGCACCACGACCCCGCGCCCCTCGGCGGCGATGATCCGCATGGCGGCCGGCAGCATTCCGCCGCCGCCGATGCCCAGCACATCCTCCAGCGGGTTCAGCGCGTGGACCCGCACCAGGACCGGGCCGGGGCCGGACAGGTCGCCCTTGGACAGCACGATATGCTCGTCGCCCTGGGTCTCGTCGGCATATACCCGCATCAGCCAGTCGCCGCCATGCACCGAAGTGACGGATTTCACGGCCTTTTCGGTGATCAGGTTGTCGTGGCGGCGGCGGTAGGCGATGAGATCCGAGATGGTGCCGATCTTCAGCCCGTGCTTCTGGGCGAAGGCGACCAGGTCGGGCAGGCGGGCCATGGTGCCGTCGTCGTTCATGATCTCGCAGATCACGCCCGACGGGTTCAGCCCCGCCAGCCGGCTGACATCGACCGCCGCCTCGGTATGGCCTGCCCGCACCAGCACACCGCCGTCACGCGCCCGCAGCGGGAAGATGTGGCCCGGCGTGGCGATGTCGGCCGCGCCCTTGGTCGGGTCGATGGCGACCGAGACGGTGCGCGCCCGGTCGGCGGCAGAAATGCCGGTCGTCACCCCCTCGCGCGCCTCGATGGACAGGGTGAAGGCGGTCTCGTGCCGGCTGGAGTTCCTCGGGCTCATCAGCGGCAGCCCCAGCGCGTCGATCCGTTCGCCGGGCAGCGCTAGGCAGATCAGGCCCCGGCCATGGGTGGCCATGAAGTTGATCGCACTTGGCGTGCACATCTGCGCCGGGATCACGAGGTCGCCCTCGTTCTCGCGGTCCTCGTGGTCGACCAGGATGAACATCCGCCCGTTGCGGGCATCTTCGATGATCTCCTCGATCGAGGAGATGGCGTCGGTGAATTCGGACATGGGCGCGGCCTCGCAAGCTCTCTCTGCCCGTCTATCGCGGGCGTGGCGCAAAGGCCAGAGGGTGTCCCTGACCGCCGCCGCGTCCGCCCCCGCAGACCCGCTGTGCGTCGGCAGCGGCATGGCCCCCCCGTGCCCCGGACCCGCAGCGAAGGGGCGGGCGGCGTGGCCCTTGTGCAGATCGCCCGCCTATCCGCGCGCGGACAGCACCGCGAGGCAGGCGATCTCGGCCAGTTGCTGGTTCGCGCCGAGAATGTCGCCGGTCTGCCCGCCGATCCGTCGCAGCGCGGTGACGGCCAGCCAGAGCGTCACGGCAAGCGTGACAAGGACCAGGGGCACCGCGGTCCAGCCGGTCAGCGCCACCGCGATCCCCGTCGCAAGCGCAAGGCCGGTCAGCGCGGTTGCGGCAGAAGGTCGGCCGGTGGCCTGGCTCAGCCCCTCTCCGCGCGCATTGGGCAGAAGCGCCATGGTCAGCGCCATCGGTGCCCGCGACAGCGCCCCGGCGGCGATCAGGGCCGACCAGGGGCCGCTGCCCTGCTGCATGTGGACGAGGACCGCCGTCAGCGCCGACCAGCGCGCCAGTGTTGCCAGAACCAGGGCCAGCACGCCGTAGCTGCCGACCCGGCTGTCCTTCATGATCTCCAGCCGCCGCGCGCGCGTCCAGCCGCCGAACAGCCCGTCCGCCGTGTCCGACAGCCCGTCCTCGTGCAGCGCGCCGGTCAGCATGGCGCCCGCCGCCAGCACCAGGGCTGCCGTCACGCCCGGCGTCACGCCAAGCCAGAGGACGCCGGAGGCAAGGGCCGCCCCCATCGCCCCGA
>JBKBRG010000301.1:0-3929 GCA_046292325.1 Tabrizicola sp. | reverse complement strand
GGTATCGAGGCAGCCGTCCCGCCACCCGCGTAGGGTGCGCTACAGCGCACCATCCCGCCGCCCTGCGGCCCAGGTTTGCATCCGGTAAACGCCCACGGTCATCCTTTTGAAATCACGGGACGATCGCGGATTGTCCACCGTGGACAGCCCGCATCGCCGCCCAGGCGATCCCGGCCCGCCGCTGCATCTCGGGCACGGCCTTCGGGTGCCCCAGGAAGCGCAGGACCGGCATCAGCTCCCACCCCTGCCCCTCGTCCCCGAAGCGGATTGCCGAGACCTCCGCCCGGCTGATCCAGCCGCCGAAGAAGACCGCCTGCCGCCCGGCCTCGACCATCGAGGGAAAGACCCGCCGCCAGACCAGCCGGCTGGCCGGCAGCCGCAGCCCGAACTCCTCCCGAAGCTCGCGCAGAAGGCAGTCCTCGGGCGTCTCTGCCCCCTCGCGTCCGCCGCCCGGCAGATCCCAAAGCCCCGGCCAGCGCAGGTCGGGCCGGTCGTCCCGCAGGCAGGTCAGCACCGAGGCCCCGCAGAACAACGCCGCCTTGGCCCCGGTGAACTCCACCTCAGAGCTGGTCGTTGATGTCGCGGTCCCAGATCTTGACCTGGCCCTCGCGGACACCGACCACCCGGCGCAGCACCAGCCAGGCCAGCACCGACAGCACGGCAAACATCAGGACCAGCGCCGCCAGCCCGCCGGGCGCGAAGCCGATGCCGACCAGCACCCCGGTCAGCACCGCCCCGATGGCAAAGCCCAGGAAGATGAAGCCCGGGGCCAGCACCTCCAGCACCCCGAGCGCAAAGCCCAGGATGACCCAGGCCCACCAGGTGCCCGCGAATGTCGTCAGCATGTCAGCCCCGCCCCTTCAGCATCTTGAACGCATCGCCGAAGGCCTCCAGCGCGTTCGCCGGCACCAGGATGGTCTGCTTGCCCTGGCCCACCGCCACCGCCTGCAAGGCTTCGACCTGCTTCAGCGCGACCTGGAACTGCGCGGCCTCCAGACCGTTTTCCTTGATCGCCCCGGCGATCACGCCCGTCGCATAGGCCTCGGCATCCGCCGTGATCCGCCGCGCCTTGGCGGCCTGCTCGGCGGCGTAGAGATCGGCGTCGGCGGCAAGCTCGACCGAGCGCTTCTTGCCCTCGGCCTCCGTCACCTGCGCCCGCCGGGCCCGTTCGGCGTTCAGCTGCTGCAACATCGCCGCCCGCGTCGCCTCGTCCAGGTTCACGTCCAGGATTTCCGCCCGGGTCACTTCGACCCCCCAGTCATCCACCATCGCCGTGACCTGCTCGCGCACCCGATCGATCAGCTGGGCGCGGTTCGACTGCACCTGGTCCAGTTCCAGCTTACCGATCTCGGACCGGACGATCCCGGCCACCGTCGTCGCGATCGCCCCGTCCACGTCGCGGATCCGGTAGACGGTCTTTTCCGGTTCCGTCACCCGGTAGAAGACCGAGGTCTCGACCTTGACCAGCACGTTGTCCGCCGTGATCGCGTCCTGACTGGCATTCGGCAGCTGGCGCTCCAGCACGGAGACCTTGTGCGCGATCCGGTCGAGGAACGGCACGATGAAGTTGATCCCGGGCCCCAGGACCGAGCGCAGCCGACCGAACCGTTCCACCACATGCTTTTCGGACTGCGGCACGATGCGCACGCCGAGGAAGATGCAGAGGATGATGAAAAGCGCGATGGCCAGATAGACCCCCGGCCAGCCAATCAGGAAATCCACGTCCACGACAATCCCTCCAGACCAAAGGCCGCCACGTCGGGCGCCGACGGGAATGTGACCCCTGATCAGGGTGCGTGCAAGACCCTTGCCCCGACTTCCCCCTGCCCGGCGAACAGGATAGGGTCGCCCCGCGTCTGAAACGAACGGAGCCGATCATGACCCAGCGCCTGCATCTCGTCTTCGGCGGCGAGTTGGTGGACCCTCAGAAGAATGTCTTCCGCGACGTCAGCCAGATCCACATCGTCGGCATGTTCCCGGACTACGACAGCGCCTTCAAGGCCTGGAAGGGCGAGGCGCAGCGCACGGTGGACAATGCCCACATGCGCTATTTCATCGCCCATATCCATCGGCTGCGCGACGAATCCGCGCCGGCCTCGGCGACCGAGGAACTGGGCAACTGATCCATGGCGGCCTCGCTGGGCCTCACGCTCTACAACCTCGGCCAGCGGCGCGACCCGGCCGAGGCGGGAGAGCGACCGGCGCGGCCCGCCGGGCGGCTGGTCTGGCTGCACGCGCCCGGCGAGGCGCTGGTCAGCCCGATGCGCGCCCTGGCAAGGCGGCTGGTCGACGAGGATGGGCTGCCGATCCTTTTTACCGCGCCCGACACGGGGCCGGACCTCCCTGGTGTGATCATGCAGCCGCCGCCGCCCGACAATTCCGCCGATGCGCGCAGCTTTCTGGATCACTGGCGTCCCGAGATCGCGGTCTTTGCCGGCGGGCAATTGCGCCCGGCCGTGATGCATGAGGCAGCCGAACGCAAGATCCCGATGCTGGTGGTCAACGGCAAGGCCCCCGCCTTCCTGCGGGAACGCGACAGCTGGTATCCCGGGCTGATGCGTCAGGCGCTGGCCCCGTTCCGGGCGATCCTCGCGGTGGACGAGGCAGCGGCGCGGGCCTTCCGGAAGGGCGGGGCGAACCTGTCTGCCGTCGCCGTGGCCGGACGGATGGAAGAGGAAAGCGCGGTCCTGCCGGCGCAGGAGGCCGAGCGGGCGGCCCTGTCGAAACTGCTGAGCGCACGGCCGGTCTGGTTCGCCGCCGGTTGCGCCGAAAGCGAGGAAGCCGCCGTCCTTCAGGCGCACCGCAAGGCCGCGCAGTATTCGCATCGGCTGTTGCTGATCCTGATGCCGGAAGACCCGGCCCGCGCGGGTCCGTTGGCGGCCGCGCTGGAGGCAACCGGCGACTGGGTCGTGGCCGAACGCGCCAAGGACGAGGATCCCGAGCCCGGGACCGAAATCCTGGTGGTGGACAATCCGGCGGAATACGGATTGTGGTACCGGCTGGCACCGATCACCTTCCTGGGTGGAACCCTGTCCGGCAATGGCCCGGTGCGCAACCCGATGGAGGCGGCCGTCCTTGGCTCGGCGATCCTGCATGGGCCGAGGACCGGGCAGTCCGGGTTGGTGCTTGGTCGGTTGGGCACGGCGCGGGCAACACGGGCGGTCGCGTCGGCCGGCGGACTGGGAGAAGCGCTGGGCGACCTTCTGGCGCCTGACCGCGCGGCAAGGCTGGCGCAGGCGGCCTGGACCGTGGCCAGCGACGGCGCCGAGGTGACCGAGCGGGTCATGCAGCGCATCCGCGCCATCATGGACGGCGAGGAGTGATGCGTGCCCCCCGCTTCTGGTTCGCGCCGCCGGACCGGCCGGGTCTGCTCCCGCTGCTGTTGGCGCCCCTCGGCCGGCTTTACGCGGCGGGCACCGCGCGGCGGCTGCGGCAGCCGGGTTACACACCCCGCGTCCCGGTGATCTGCGTCGGCAACCTGACGGCGGGCGGGGCGGGCAAGACCCCGACCGTGATCGCCCTGGTCGAGCGGCTGTCGGCGCGCGGTTATGCGGTGCAAGTGGTCAGCCGGGGCTATGGCGGGCGGCTGGACGGGCCGGTGCGGGTCGATCCCGCCCGCCATGCGGCGGCCGAGGTCGGGGACGAGCCGCTGGTGATCGCGGCCTTTGCGCCGGTTTGGGTGGCGAAGGACCGCGCGGCCGGGGTTCGCGCGGCCGAGGCGGCGGGGGCGGGCGTCATCCTGATGGACGACGGGTTCCAGAGCCCGGCGGCGAAACCCGCGCTGTCGCTGGTGGTGGTCGATGCCGCGCGCGGCTTCGGCA
This sequence comes from Tabrizicola sp., assembly GCA_046292325.1. Lineage (GTDB taxonomy): Bacteria > Pseudomonadota > Alphaproteobacteria > Rhodobacterales > Rhodobacteraceae > Tabrizicola. The sequence continues at coordinate 108 of JBKBRG010000301.1, read as the reverse complement.
ACGGCCGCTGCATCCCCGCCGGCCCCCTGCGCGAGCCGGTGGCGGTGGGCCTGGCCCGGGCCGACCTCGTGCTGACCATCGGCGATGCGGCGGCGCAGGCCCGGTTCG
>JBKBRG010000300.1:0-3938 GCA_046292325.1 Tabrizicola sp. | reverse complement strand
GCCGCGCGCCGGGCATCGCGGCGGAACTGCAAGTGGTGCATCCCGATCTTTTCGCGCGGCTGGTGCGCGAGGGCGACCTCGGCTTCTGCGACGCCTATCTGGACGGCTGGTGGACGACACCCGACCTGCAGGCCTTCCTCGACCTGATGCAGCGCCCGGCGAACAACATCGTCGGCGACGGCTTTCCCGGCATGGGCCTCGTGCGCGCCTGGGAGCGGCTGCGGTTCTGGCTGCAATCGAACTCCAAGCGTCAGGCGCGGAAGAACATCAGCTACCATTACGACCTGGGCAACGACTTCTACCGGCTCTGGCTGGACGAGACGATGACCTATTCCTCGGCGATCTTCGAGAACCCGCAGGAAAGCCTGGAAACGGCGCAGCGCCGGAAATACGCCAGCATGGTGGACCAGATGGGCGCGCGCGAGGGCGACCACGTGCTGGAGATCGGCTGCGGCTGGGGCGGCTTTGCCGAATATGCCGCGAAGGAACGCGGCCTGCGCGTCACCGGGCTGACGATCAGCCGGGCGCAGCACGACTATGCGGTGGAGCGGATCGCCAAGGCGGGGCTGTCGGACCGGGTCGAGATCAAGTTGCAGGACTATCGCGACGAGCGCGGCATCTATGACGGGATCGCCAGCATCGAGATGTTCGAGGCGGTGGGCGAGAAATACTGGCCGGTCTACTTCAACACCCTGCGCGAGCGGCTGAAGCCGGGGCGCCATGCCACCTTGCAGATCATCACCATCGCCGACGCGCGGTGGCAGCTGTATCGCAGGAGCGTGGACTTCATCCAGAAATACATCTTCCCGGGCGGCATGCTGCCGGCGCCCTCGGTCCTGCGCGCCGAGGTGGAGCGGGCGGGGCTGCGCGTCAAGGGATCCATCGAGTTCGGACAGAGCTACAGCCTGACGCTGCGGCGCTGGCACGAGACCTTCTCGGAACGCTGGAGCGAGGTCAGGAAGCTGGGCTTCGACGACCGGTTCAAGCGGATGTGGGACTTCTACCTCGCCTCTTGCGCGGGGGCCTTCCAGGGTGGAAACTGCGACGTGACGCAGATCACGGTGACGCGTCCGAACCGAGGATAGTTCCGAATGGCCTCATCCCTGCCGACCGCCTCGAAACTCATGGCCGCGGTGTGCTTTGCGGTCGTGGGGTGGATCATGGCAAACTACTACGCCATGAACATGCCCGACGCCTCGGCCGCGGGGCCGATCCGGGAGGGCGCGGCGGTGATCGGCCTTTTCGTCGGCTGGGCGGTGATGGGGCCATCCGCCGGCAAGGGTTATGTCGAGGCGGCCGGCGCGGGGATCAAGACCGCCTTCGTCCTGGCGGTGGTGGCGCTGTTCATGCTGGCCCTGCGCGAGATGCTGATCAATTCGGTCAAGATGCGCTACGAAGGCGCGCTGGATGCGATCCTCGACGTGTTCCAGATGATGGCGCAGCGGTCGCACGGGCTGTTGTCGCTGGGGGTCTTCGGCACGATCTTCCTGGGCGGAATTGCCGCCGGGCTTCTGACCGAGAACGCGGGCCGCCGCTGGAAGTGATGTGACCGGGGTTCCGCAGGACTGGCCACCCGCGCTGCGGGCGCTTGTGTCGGCTGAGGACCCGGCGGGCGCAGGGGCGCGTGCGGCCTATCTGGCGGCGGTGCTGGGGCAGGACGGCCTGCCCGCCGGAGAGGAGGGGCTGGCGCTGGCCGCGCTGGTGTTGCGGGGCTTCGGCCATCTGCCCGCCGAGACGATGGCCCGCCGCCTGCCCGGCCTGAGGGTCGAGGCGGCAAGCCGGGTGCGCGCCGCCGCCTCGGCCGGGCGCGGGCTGCGCCGGGGGTCGGGCGAGGTCGCGTCCGGGGCGGTCACGCCGGCCCATGCGGGGTTCTTCGCGGTCAACGTTCACCGGCTGCGCCATCGCCGCTTTGACGGCAGCTTCAGCCAGGAGCTGACGCGCGAGGTCTTCGTCGTGGGTGATGCGGTGACGGTCCTGCCCTACGACCCGCGGCGCGACCGGGTTCTTCTGGTCGAGCAGTTCCGCATGGGCCCCTACGGCCGCGGCGACCCCTTGCCCTGGCAGCTGGAGGCCATCGCCGGCCGGATCGACCCTGGCGAGACACCGGAAGAGGCCGCCCGGCGCGAGGCGGTGGAAGAGGCGGGGCTGGTCCTCGGCGCGCTGGAGAAGGTGGCGGAATACTACCCGACGCCGGGGGCGGTGGCGGAATATCTCTACTCCTATGTCGCGCTTTGCGACCTGCCGGACGGGGTGGCCGGGGTCTTCGGGTCGCCCGACGAGGCCGAGGACATCAAGGGACATCTTCTGTCCTTCGACCGGCTGGTCGAGGTCATGGCGGCCGGCGAGATCGGCAATGCTCCGCTGCTTCTGACGGTGCTGTGGTTGCAGCGGGAACGGGCGCGGCTGCGGAGGTAGGAGGACGGGCGGATCGTCCTGCCGACGATCGCGCCCGGCGCCCATTCCTTGCGCCCCGCCGTGCCCCCGGAGGGTTTCACACCCTCCGGACCACCCGTGGAGTATTTCTCAAAAGAGCAAGCGGGATCGGTTCCCTGGGGTCAGGGCGCCTTGCCAATACCCCGCCAGAACGGAAAAGTCTGGAATATCAACGGCCTGCGGGTCGCCGCGCGGGGTGGTTCCCCCGTGCAAGGGGCGCAAGACGTTGAACGCCCGATTTCCTGGCACCCACGCGGGTTTGACGGATACTCCCCTCGCCATGGGGCGGATCCGTCAAGCCGGCGGGCATTGGCAATCGTCGTGACCCTACAGGTTCAGGCTGACCCAGGCGCCGTTTCTGGCGGACGATCTGACGCAGGCATCGACGAAGGCGACGCCCTCCAGGCCCTCCTTCAGGCCCGGGAAGGTGGTGCCGTCGGGGACGGGGGTGCCGGTCCTGGCGGCGCGGATGGCGCGGGCGGCCTCAGAGTAGATGTTGGCGAAGCCTTCGAGGTAGCCTTCCGGGTGGCCGGGGGGGACGCGGGTGACGCGGGCGGCCTCGGGGCCCGATCCGGCGCCGCCGCGGGTGATGAGGCGCTTGGGCTGGCCAAAGGGGGTGAACCACAGGTAGTTCGGATCCTCTTGTGCCCATTCGAGGCCGCCCTTGCTGCCGTAAACGCGCAGGCGCAATCCGTTCTCGTTTCCGGGTGCGACCTGGCTGCACCAGAGCATGCCCTTCGCGCCCCCCTTGTAGCGCAGCAGCACATGGCCGTTGTCATCGACCCTTCGGCCGGGGACGAAGGCGGTGAGGTCGGCCGAAAGCTGGTCGAGCGTCAGGCCGGTCACGAAGTTCGCCAGGTTGAAGGCGTGCGTCCCGATGTCGCCGGTCGACCCGCCCGCGCCGGATCGTGCCGGGTCGGTGCGCCAGTCGGCCTGCTTGTTGTCCACCGGCTCGGTCAGCCAGTCCTGGACGTATTCCACGTTCACAAGGCGCAGCTCGCCCAGCTCGCCGGCCGCGACCATCGCCCTGGCCTGCCGGATCATCGGATAGCCGGTGTAATTGTGGGTGAGTGCGAAGACCACGCCCGAGGCCTGGGCCGCCTTGGCCAGCTTCTTCGCCTCGGCCAGCGTCGCGGTCAGCGGCTTGTCGCAGATGACGTGAATCCCGCGCCTGAGGAACTGCATCGCCACGGGCGCATGCATGTGGTTCGGCGTCACGATGGCCACCGCGTCGATCCCGTCCTTGCGGCGGGCCTCCTTGGCGGCCATCTCGGCAAAGCTCGTATAGGCGCGCGGCACGCCCAGATCGGCGGCCGAGGCGAGCGCCTTCTCGGGGTTCGAGGAAAAGGCGCCGGCGACCAGTTCATACTGGTCGTCGATCCGCGCGGCGATGCGGTGGACCGCGCCGATGAAGGCGTCACGTCCCCCGCCCACCATGCCAAGGCGCAGGCGTTCGGGGCGGGCGGTATGGGCGGCGTCGATGGGCATGGCTTACCTCGTCTCGT
>JBKBRG010000299.1:0-3971 GCA_046292325.1 Tabrizicola sp. | reverse complement strand
GATCCGACCGAGCCCGCCGCCCCCGAGGCGCCGGCCATCGCCCAGGCCGACACCGCCGCCGCCGCACCGGCCCCTGTCACGGTGACCGTCCAGCCCGGCTTCACGCTTTGGGGCATCGCGCAGGAGCGCTACGGCAACGGCGTGCTTTATGTGCAGGTGTTCGAGGCGAACCGCGACAAGATCAAGGATCCGGACCTGATCTATCCCGGTCAGGTGTTCTCGGTGCCAGAGACGGCTTCCGCCCCCTGACGCCGGCGCGCGCAGGCGGCCAGCACCTCGGGATGGTCCGAACAGCAGTCGTTCAGCACATAGGATATCGTCTGCCCGATGCCGTGCGGATCCACGCTGTAGAAGACGTTCCGCGCCACCTTGCGCGACTTCAGCAGCCCGGCCTGCTCCAGCGCCGAGAGGTGAAACGACAGACGCGGCGCGGGCATCCCCAGCGCCTCGGCGATCTGGCCGGCGGCCATGCCCGCCTCTCCCCTGGGCGTGAGCAGCCGGATCAGGTCCAGCCGCGTCTCGTGCGCCAGGGCCGACAGGGCGGCGAGGGCTTTACTTCGGTCCATGGCTCAACTATTCAAGAAAACTTGAAATGACCATAGCCGAACCCTGACCTGCGCGCAACGTTTCCGCCGGGGCCGGGTCGCCAGGATAGACGATGCGCCGCACCACCTCGACTGCCACCTCCGCCGATGCCGGCACATCCCATGCCTCGGCCATGACCACGATCCGCCGCGTGGCGCCCTATCTCTGGCCGGATGGGCAGGCCTGGGTGAAGCGGCGCGTCGTTCTGGCGCTTGTGTTCCTGCTGCTGGCCAAGCTTGTCTCGGTTGCCACACCCTACATCTACAAGCTGGCGGTGGACAGCCTGTCGAACGAGGCAGGTTCGGACCCGCGTGCGCTGATCGGGCTCGGGGCGGTGGGTCTGGTCGTGGCCTACGGCATGGCGCGGCTTGGCGCGGTTCTGTTCGGCGAACTTCGCGATGCGGTCTTCGTCCGCGTCGGCCAGCGCGCGATCCGCCGGCTGGCGATCGAGACCTTTACCCATATCCACCGGCTTTCGCTGCGCTATCACATCACCCGCAAGACCGGCGGCCTGTCGCGCATCATCGAGCGCGGGGTGAAGGGCGTCGATTTCCTGTTGCGCTTCCTTCTCCTCTCCATCGGGCCGCTGATCCTGGAACTGACCATGGTCTCGGTGATCTTCGCCCTGGTCTTCGGCTGGCAATATGCCGCCGTCGTCGTCGTCACCATCGCGCTTTACGTCTGGTTCACCTTCACCGTCACCGAATGGCGCGTGAAGCTGCGGCGCGAGATGAACGACCAGGACACCGACGCCAACCAGAAGGCGATCGACAGCCTGCTGAATTTTGAAACCGTCAAGTATTTCAACGCCGAACAGCGCGAGGCCGAGCGTTACGACAGCGCCATGCGCCAGTATGAGGCCGCCGCCGTCAAGACCGGACTGTCGCTTTCGTTCCTGAACGTCGGACAAAGCTTTCTCATCACCACCGGCCTCGTCATCGTCATGGTGATGAGTGCGCTGGGCGTGCGCGCGGGCACTCTGACCGTGGGCGATTTCGTCATGGTCAACGCCTACATGATCCAGATCACCATGCCCTTGAACTTCCTCGGCACGGTCTACCGCGAGATCCGCCAGGCGCTGGTGGACATGGGCGAGATGTTCGGCCTTCTCGGCCAGCCGGCCGAGATCACCGACGCCCCGGATGCCGGACCGCTGCTGGTGCGGGCGGGCGAGATCGTGTTCGACGACGTGCATTTCGGCTACGAGCCCGCGCGCGAGATCCTGAAGGGTGTCTCCTTCACGCTGAAGCCGGGGCAGAAACTGGCGCTTGTCGGCCATTCGGGCAGCGGCAAGTCCACCATCGGGCGGCTTCTGTTCCGCTTCTACGACGTGACCTCGGGCGCGATCCGCATCGACGGGCAGGACATCCGCCGGGTGACGCAGGCTTCCCTGCACGCCCAGATCGGGGTCGTGCCGCAGGATACAGTCCTGTTCAACGACACGATCCGCTACAACATCGCCTATGGCCGGGCCGATGCGACCGAGGACGAGATCATCGCCGCCGCGAAGGCCGCGAAGATCCACGATTTCGTCTCGCGCCTTCCAGAGGGCTATGACACCAGGGTCGGGGAACGCGGGCTGAAGCTTTCGGGCGGCGAAAAGCAGCGCGTGGGCATTGCCCGGACGCTCCTGAAGAACCCGCCGATCCTGATCCTGGACGAGGCGACCTCGGCGCTGGACACGCAGACCGAACGCTCGATCCAGGAAAGCCTGGCCGAGATGGGGCAGGGCCGCAGCGTCATCACCATCGCGCACCGGCTTTCCACCATCGCCGATGCCGACCAGATCCTTGTGCTGGACGAGGGCCGGGTGATCGAACGCGGCACGCATGACGAACTCATCGCAGCCGATGGCACCTACGCCGCCATGTGGCAGCGCCAGGTGATGGAAGGCGAGATCGAGAGCGAGGATACCGCAGCCGGTGCTTCGGCGGATCCGGCCCCGGCGATCCGGGCGGTCGCCGGCTCCTGATCGCGCCGCGGCCCGGTCTGCCGGCGCGGACCGCAGGCTGCCCGATCTGGCCGGGTCGGGCCGGGCAGGGCTTGGCAACGCGCGGGCTTTGCCTGTAAGACGGGGCGAACGACAGCAAGAGGCGACCTGCGTTGAGCAATCCCGACAGTTTCATCGAGGAAGTCACCGAAGAGGTGCGCCGGGATCGGCTGTTCGGGCTGTTCCGCAAATACGGCTGGATCGGCCTCGTGGTGATCCTCGCCCTTGTGGGCGGGACGGCCTGGACCGAATGGACGAAGGCCCGCGATGCCGCGCGGGCGCAAGCCTTCGGTGACGCGCTGATCGACGCGCTGGATCACGGCACGCCCGAGGAACGGCGCGAGGCGCTGGCCGCCGTGCCTGCCACCGGCGAGCAGGTCGCAATCCTGAACCTGATCCTCGGCTCCGACCCGGCCGAGGACAAGGCCGCGACGCTGGCTGCGCTCGATGCCGTCGCCGGTAATGCCGCGCTGTCGCCGGCCTATCGCGATCTTGCGGTGCTGCGCCGGGTGCTGGTCGGCGGGACCGACCTGGCTTTGGCCGACCGTCGCGCCGCGCTGGAAGGAATCGCGGCTCCGGGGCGGCCCTACCGCACGCTGGCGGCCGAGCAGCTGGCCTATATCCTGATCGAGGAGGGCAAGCCGGACGCCGCCATCGTAGCGCTGAGCGCCCTCTTGCAGGATCAGGAGGCCTCGGCCGCGCTTCGGGCCAGGGCCGGGCAGGTGATCACGGCGCTTGGCGGCACGCTGCCCGAGCCGACCGGCGGCGGTTGAGATGCAGATGGACGCAGACGCAAGCGAAAGGTCCTTTCAGGTGGCAGTCATGAAGGTCAGACGGATGGGCGGCAGGCTGGTGACTGGCGTGGGGCTTCTTGCGCTTCTGGCGGCCTGCGGCGAAAGGGAAGTGATCCTGCAAGGCGAACGGTTCCCGGTGCGTGCCGACCTTGCGGCCAGCGTCCCGGTGGAAGGCCAGCCCGCCCCCACCGCGCCGGCGGCACCCGAGAACCGGAGCGTCGCCATCTCGCTTGGGCCGCAGACCGGCGGCGACTGGACGCACCGCGCCGGCAATGCCCGTCACCTGATGCCGCATGCCGCGCTCTCGGCGACCCCGCAGCGGGTCTGGTCCGCCAGTATCGGGTCCGGCTCGACCCGCAGGAACCGGATCGCCGCGGCCCCGGTCGTGGCTGACGGTCGCGTCTTCACCATCGACTCCGGCACCACCGTCACCGCCACCTCGACCGGCGGCGCCACGCTGTGGACCGCCGACCTGACCGCGCCCTTCGACCGGGGCGGCGGCCAGTCGGCAGGCGGCCTTGCCATCGCGGGGGGCCGGGTCTTCGCCACCACCGGCTATGGCGAACTGGTCGCATTGGATGCCGGCTCGGGCGCGGTGCTCT
>JBKBRG010000298.1:0-4010 GCA_046292325.1 Tabrizicola sp. | reverse complement strand
TCCGTGTCGCCGTGCTCAATGGCTTCACCGCACTCGGCACACCCCTCACAGAGCTCGCGGGATAAGTCTGTCCGGGGAAAGGGGAGGTCCGGTCAACAGACGATTTGTGCAACAGAGCCGTCAAGGTCGCGTCCTGCTGCCTTTGCTTCGCGGCGATGCCGCTTCTCTAGCCAAGCAGGGTAGTGGGTTGCCGAAGAAAATTTGGCGCTTCCTTGGGATGGCTTGAGCCGCCGAAGTGCCTCAAGGAAGGCACTCTTCCCGCTCTCGTTCTTTCCGACCAGACAAGTGATGTCGGGCTGTATCGCGACCTCAGACGAATCCAGAACGTGCTTAAAATGGCGAATCTGAACATGCGTGAGCTTCATCGACTATCCCCCGAGTGGCGGTCGGCCATTCTACCAGATAGTGTGCATGTTCTGCGGAAGTTTCAAGGATGTAGAGGTTAATGGCGACCCCGGGACGACTCGAACGCCCAACCTAGTGATTAGAAGTCACTTGCTCTATCCAGTTGAGCTACGGGGCCGTGATTCCTCTGATAACGGTTCGGAAAACGGTTCGCAACGCCGCCCGCTCCGTCTAGTGTGTTGTCTCTCCGTCCTTTTTCGGCCCCAGAGCCGCCGCTTAGAAGGTCCTTGCTCTATCCAGTTGAGCTATGAGCCCGCACGTCGCCCTTTTGGGACAAGCGGAAGGGTCAGGCAAGCACCTTCGTCATGAAGACGGAATTCGGATCGTCCCAGTAGCCCTCGAAGGGCGGGCATTCATGGAACCCCGCCCGCGCATAGAGCGCCCGCGCGGCGGTGAAGGTCGGCTGCACCCCGGTCTCGAGGCTGAGCCGCCGAAAGCCGTCGGCCCTGGCGGCGGCGATCAGATGGTCCAGCATCGCCTTCGACAGGCCGCGTCCCCGCGCCTCGGCCAGGACATGCATCGACTTGATCTCGGCATGGGTCGCGTCGATCCGCTTGTAGGCGCCCATGGCCAGTGCCTTCCCGTCCTCGCGCAGCACGAAGAAGCGGATACCCGGCGCGGCCAGGGCGTCCTTGTCCATCATGTGGATCGATTCGGGCGGCGTGTCGGCATGCATGTCCGCGGTATGGCGCTGTAACATAAGCGACAGGTCCGGCGTCAGCGGATGTTCCTCGGCGATGGTCACGGGCATGGCAGATCCTCCGTGCCCTTCCTGCCGCGCAAGGCTGCGGCTGGCAAGCGGAACTCTGCACAATGCGCCACGGTCACGGATTCCCCTACTCGAACCCTGGGAAGAAGCTGGCATCCTCGGCGCAGTGTTGACCGGAGCCTGCCGATGCGTTTCGCCCTTGCCGCACTTTTCTGCCTGTCGTTTCCCGCCTGCGCCGAGACCCGCCAGCATGGCAACGTCATCTTCGACATTCCCGAAGGCTGGCAGACCGGCGCTGTCGAGGATGGCAACCTGATCCTCTGGTCCGACCTGCCGGACGAGGAATGCCGGTTCTGCCGCATCTACATCTCCCCGGGGGAAGGGACGGGCGAGCCGGCCGACGCCTGGGTTGCCAACCGGACGACGCGCTTCATCGACCCCGGGGACGATCCGCCGGAGATCACCCGACTGTCCGGCCCGTCGAGCCTGAACCTGTCCGGTCGTCCGGCCGCCGCCCTGGCGCAGAAGCTGGACAGCCGGATCCAGGTTCTCTTCGCCGTTCAGCTGCCCGGCCGGATGGAACTGTTCGGCTTCGAAGGCGACGCCGGCGACCCCGACCAGGTTGCCCAGACGATGCGCGTCTTCGAACGCGATGTCGTGCCGATGATCGAAACCGCGCGTTTCGTCTCGGACGGGGCGGCGCCCCTGATGTCCGCACCGGAGCCGGGCGATCTGCACGGCGTCTGGTGGGGCACCTCGACGCGGTGGGCCTTGGGCATCGACGGCAACATGCAGATGAAGATCGATCACCACTGGCTGACCTTCTGGCCGGACGGCATCTTCTACAACGGCACCCCGCCTGCCGGCACAGCGCCCTTCGACCCGGACGAGCGGCTGGCAGCAGGCGACATGAACTGGGGCAGTTACCGGAGGGAAGGGGACAGGCTGATCCTTTCCTACACTTCGGGCAGGGTCGAGACCCTGACCGCCGACGGGGCCAGGTTCACCGTCGGTGATCGGGTGATGGACCCGATCACCCCCTTGGCGGACGGGACCAGGATCGACGGCGTCGTCTCCACCCTGTCCGTCTCGGGCTTCACACCCGGCATCGGCATGTCGGGTGGCATGACGGCGATGACCGACACCACCTGCCGCCCTGATGGCAGCTGGACCTTCGCTTCCTACACCGGAGCGTCCAGCAGTTTCGAGAACGGCTTCGGGTTTGCCACCGGGGCCGAGGGGTCAGAGCAGGGCCGATACCAGGTCAGGAACGGCCTTGTGGTCCTTCATGACCAGTCCGGCGCTGTCGTCGCCCGCCACTACATCTTCAACGCCGGCTCGGCCGTCTGGATCGGCGAGAACCGGCTGGAATAGGTCAGTGCGTCCAGGCGCCCTTGCGGTCGGTGGCGAAATTCTCGCCATAGCCGCGCGGGCGGATGTTGGCCTTGCGCGGCTTGGGTTCGACCACGTCGTAGTCGAGCCCGTGCTCGGTGGCATAGGCCTCGGCCGCCTCGCGCGTCTCGAAGCGCAAGCGGACCTGGGACTGGGTGTCGGTGGAAGAGGTCCAGCCCATCAGCGGGTCGATCTCGCGCGCCGAGGCGGGGGCGAATTCCAGCACCCAGAGATGGGTCCTGGCGGTTCCCGACTGCATCGCGGTCTTGGCGGGCTGGTAGATGCGGGCGCGCATGGCAGGCTCCTTCGGATGTGACCCGTGTTATTCCGAAGCTTCGGGGAAAGCGCAAGCGCCACATTGCCGGGAAAGGACTGCCGGTCGGCATCGACGCGTTCGGGTGGGGTGGGGCCGAGGCCGACCGGCAGTATCAGTTGCTGCTTGCCCCTTCACCTTGGCCGATCCGCGCGGCGGAATCAACTGGAAGTTGTGAAGCGGTGGGGAATTTTCCTCTTGACCGCGGGGCCGAGGCTGACGCGGCCTCAGGCCGGGGCGCGTTCCAGCCGGGCGATGTGATAGCGGTTGTAGGTCCGGAAGGCCTCGGCGGTGCGCGCGGTTCCGGTCAGGCGCTGCATCAGGTTCTCGCGCCGCTTGCGCGACAGGAAGAGGCCGATCATCCGCCCGAGCGCCCAATGCGCCATCGGGCGCTTGTCGTGCAGTTCCCCCGACACCCGGGTCACTCCATGGCCGAGGACGTGGAACAGCTGCTGCTCGAGGTCGATCGAGGGGGCCACGGCATCGGTGATGTCCTCTTCGGCGGCCAGAACGAAGCCCGTCTTGCGCACCGCCGCATGGAAGGCCGCGATCTGGTGGCCGCCGCCGGGCTGCGGCCCGTGGACGGCCCGACCCCGATAGGCCTCGGTGCGGAAGCAGTCGGCGATCAGCACCTGTCCGCCGGGGGCGAGCAGTCGGGCGCATCCGGGCAGGCTTTCGGCAAGCGGGATATACTGGAAGCTTTCCGAGAAGAGACAGAGGTCGAAGGGGCCGGTGCCCTGGAAGGCCTCGAAGGTGCAGTCGTGGACGGTGGCGCCGGGCGCATTGGCGCGGCAACGGCCGGCGAGAAAGGGCGAGGGCACCACGATATCGACCGAATGGCCGAGTGCCAGCAGCTTCTTCGCCGTCTCGCCCGCGCCGCCGCCGATGTCGAGGATGCGCAGACGGCCTTCGGGAAGGTAGCCGAAAAGTTTCGCGGTATAGGCATCCTGCGCCGCGCGCAGGTTGCCGGCGGTGACCTCAAGGCCGGTCCAGAGGCCGTAATGCAGGTTCTCGGCCCCCGTCAGCCAGCGGACGAAGGCGAGCCCCACATCCAGCCCCACCGCGCGCGTGTCGATCTTGTCTGCCATCATGCACCTCTTGGCCCCCGCTTACCGGCTTGCCCCCGCCGGGGCAACCTTGCCCTGCGGATTGGCGCTTGAACGGGAACAAAAACGGATCAACTCTGGCCTG
>JBKBRG010000297.1:0-4017 GCA_046292325.1 Tabrizicola sp. | reverse complement strand
GCCTCGGGGACAACCCCCGGATCGCCGACTAGGGATGGCGTGCCCCTTCAGGACAGGCCGGGTGCGGTCTGGCCCGTAATCCCGATCCGCCGGACCCTGTGGCCGCCGGACCTGCCGTTTCCGGCGCAGACCGTCGTCACGGGCCGGCCAATGCCCGGCCGCGCCGCGCCGCGACCGCATGGTCGATCATCGGCAGTCCTTCCCGCTGCCAACCGGACCCCTCCCGCCGCTGACGCCAGCTTGCCTGACCGAAGATTCGCGCGTATATCGCGCCCATGTCCGGGTTCATCTTCTTCGACATCACCGATCATGCGCGGCTTCCGGCCCGCTTCTTCGGCATGACCCGCAATGTGCTTGCCCGCGCCTGACGCCTTGCCGTCCCGCGCGCCCGCGCCGTTCCGCCCATCAAGCCATCCCAAGAACAGGTGAGAGCCATGGCTCCTCGTACGCTTTACGACAAGATCTGGGACGACCATGTCGTCCATCAGGCCGAGGACGGCACCTGCCTCCTCTACATCGACCGCCATCTCGTCCACGAAGTGACCAGCCCCCAGGCCTTTGAAGGGCTGCGCATGGCCGGGCGCAAGGTCCGCGCGCCGGAGAAGACCATCGCCGTGCCGGATCACAACGTGCCCACGACCCAGGGCCGCGAGAACCCGGCGCAGATGCCCGAGGAAAGCCGCATCCAGGTGGCCGCGCTGGACAGGAACGCCAGGGACTTCGGGATCAACTACTACCCCGTGACCGACATCCGCCAGGGCATCGTCCACATCGTCGGCCCCGAACAGGGCTGGACCCTGCCGGGGATGACGGTCGTCTGCGGCGACAGCCACACCGCGACGCACGGGGCCTTCGGCGCGCTGGCGCACGGGATCGGCACCTCCGAGGTCGAGCATGTCCTGGCCACCCAGACGCTGATCCAGAAGAAATCGAAGAACATGAAGGTCGAGATCACCGGGTCGCTCCGCCCCGGCGTCACGGCCAAGGACATCACCCTGTCGATCATCGGCCACACCGGCACGGCGGGCGGCACCGGCTATGTCATCGAATACTGCGGCCAGGCGATCCGCGAGCTTTCCATGGAAGGCCGGATGACCGTCTGCAACATGGCGATCGAGGGCGGCGCCCGCGCCGGCCTGATCGCCCCGGACGAAAAGACCTTCGAATACGTCAAGGGCCGTCCCCACGCGCCCAAGGGGGCGAAGTGGGAGGCCGCGCTGGCCTACTGGAAAACCCTCTACACCGACGAGGGCGCGCATTTCGACAAGGTGGTGACGATCCGCGGCGAGGACATCGCCCCCGTCGTCACCTGGGGCACCTCGCCCGAGGACGTGCTGCCGATCACCGGCGTGGTGCCCGACCCCGAAAGCTTCACCGGCGGCAAGGTCGAGGCCGCGCGCCGCAGCCTCGACTACATGGGCCTGAAACCCGGCATGAAGCTGACCGACATCGAGATCGACACGGTCTTCATCGGCTCTTGCACCAATGGCCGGATCGAGGACCTGCGCGCGGCGGCCGAGATCCTGAAGGGCCGCAAGATCAAGGTGAAGCGGGCGATGGTCGTCCCCGGCTCGGGCCTCGTCCGGGCGCAGGCGGAAGAAGAGGGTCTGGCCCAGATCTTCATCGACGCGGGCTTCGAATGGCGGCTTGCGGGCTGCTCGATGTGCCTTGCCATGAACCCCGACCAGCTTTCCCCCGGCGAACGCTGCGCGGCGACCTCGAACCGCAACTTCGAGGGCCGTCAGGGCCGCGGCGGCCGCACGCATCTGATGAGCCCCGCGATGGCGGCGGCGGCGGCGATCACCGGCCGCCTGACCGACGTGCGCGAACTGATGGGCGAAACCGTCTGATGACGCAAGCGGCATCCCCCCCGGATGCCACCAGCGGGGCCGCGCGCCGGCCCCGCGTTCTGGTCATTGCCGAGGCGGCGAACCCCGAATGGGTTTCCGTTCCGCTGATCGGCTGGTCGCTGGCCGAGGCGCTGCGGCGCGTCGCCGATGTCCACCTCGTGACCCAGGTCCGCAACCGTGACGCCATCCTGCGCAAGGGCTGGGTCGAGGGCTCCGACTTCACCTCGATCGACACCGAGGCCGTCGCTGCCCCCGCCTGGAAACTGTCCCAGGTCCTGCGGATGGGCGAAAGCCGGGGCTGGACCATCGTGCAGGCCGTCAACAGCCTGACCTACCCGTGGTTCGAGCACAAGGTCTGGCAGCAGTTCGGCGCGGCCATCCGGCGCGGCGACTATGACGTCGTCCACCGGATCACGCCCTTGTCGCCCGCCGCCATCGGCTCGCTCGCCGCCAGATGCCGCAAGGCGGGCGTGCCCTTCGTCCTCGGCCCCCTGAACGGCGGCGTGCCCTGGCCCAAGGGGTTCGAGGCCGAGCAGAAGCAGGAAGGCGAATGGCTCTCGCGCTTCCGCAGCCTGCTCAGGGTCTTCCCGGGCCGCGCAAGGATGCTGAAATCCTGCAATGCGATCCTCTACGCCTCCAGATTCACCCGAGGCGACATTCCGGACACCCTCGCAGACCGCGCGATCTACCTTCCGGAAAACGCCATCGACCCCAACCGTTTCTTCCGCGAGGCCGCGCCGGAACCCGGCATCCTGAGGGCCTGCTTCATCGGCCGCTTCGTCCCCCTGAAGGGACTTGCCATGCTGATCGAGGCCGCGCGTCCGCTGGTCGCAGCCGGAAGGATGGAGCTGCACCTTGTCGGCGACGGCCCCCTGACGCCCGCCCTGAAGGACCAGGCCAAGGACCTGCCAGGCATCACCTTCCACGGCTGGCTCAAGCACGAAGAGGTGCAGGACGTGGCCGCCCGCTGCCATGTGCTGGCCTTCCCGTCGATCCGAGAATTCGGTGGCGGCGCGGTGCTGGAAGGCATGGCGCTGGGACTGGCCCCTCTGGTCATCGACTACGGCGGCCCGGCAGACCTCGTGACGCCATCGGTCGGCATGAAGGTTCCCCTCACCACGCGGGACGAAACGACGCTGGCCCTGCGCAAGGCGCTGGAAACCCTCGCCTCCGACCCGACCCGGATCGCCGCGATGGGGCGGGCCGCGAAACAGCGCGTGACCGAGTTCTTCACCTGGCCCCGCCGGGCCGAACAGATCGCCCAGATCTACGATTGGGTCCTGGGCCACCGCCCGACCCGACCCGAACCCATCAAGCTCTCCTGATCCGAAGGCACGATCCCATGGACAAATTCACCACCCTCACCGGCGTTGCGGCCCCGATGCCGCTTGTGAACATCGACACCGACATGATCATCCCCAAGCAGTTCCTGAAGACCATCCAGCGGTCGGGCTTGGGCAAGAACCTGTTCGACGAGATGCGCTATACCCCGGATGGCAAGGAAATCCCCGATTTCGTCCTGAACCAGCCGGCCTACCGCAACGCGCAGATCCTCGTCGCCGGTGACAACTTCGGCTGCGGCTCTTCGCGCGAACACGCGCCCTGGGCGCTTCTGGACTTCGGCATCCGCTGCGTGATTTCCACCAGCTTTGCCGACATCTTCTACAACAACTGCTTCAAGAACGGCATCCTGCCCGTGGTCCTGCCGCAAGAGGCGGTCGATCACCTGATGGACGACGCCCGCAAGGGGGCGAATGCCCGGATCACGGTGGACCTGGAAAGCCAGACCGTCACCGCCTCGGACGGCACGACGTTCCACTTCGAGGTCGATCCGTTCAAGAAGCACTGCCTGCTGAACGGGCTCGACGACATCGGCCTGACGCTGGAGAAGGCCGCCGCCATCGACAGCTATGAGGCCAAGGCCGCCGCCCTGCGCCCCTGGCTGTGATCCGAAGGGTCCGGGCGGCAGACGAAGCAAGCCGCCCGGATCGCCCGCCCGCCCGGCCCGGCGGCCTGCCCTGGCCGGCCGAAAGGCCGCGATCGGGTCGCCCGAAGGGTCGAAGGTTTCGTCCGATCGCCCTTCGTTCGGCATGGCACCCGTCGCCATCATTGCTGACACACCTCTGTCCGAAACTGGTTGGCAATTCGTTACCGTCCGCGGACAAGG
>JBKBRG010000296.1:0-4024 GCA_046292325.1 Tabrizicola sp. | reverse complement strand
CCCCCGGCCGGGGGCCGCCGCTTGGGGGCGACTGGCGGCCGGTGGGGGCGGGGGGCCACGGGGGGGGGCCGGGCCGCGGCCCGCGCCCGGCCGGCAACGGCGTCAGGCCGCCCTCGCGCCCTTGCGGCCCTCGATCAGCCAGGCCAGCACGGCAAGACCGGCGGCGATCAGAAGCCAGGCCCAGGCCGGCAGGACCGGGACCACGTTGACCGAGGCCGTCAGATAGGCTTCGCGCGGGGTGATGCCGATCCAGCCGCGCCCCTTGGCGACCCTGCCCTCGGACACCGCGCGGATGTCCGGGACGCCCGGCTCCAGCCGGGTGACGCCCCCCCGGGTGGCCTCGGCCACGGGTTGCAGCAGATCGCCCGAGGCGATCGTCTCGGCGAACTCGCGCGGGGTCGCGGGGCCGACCGCGATCACCCGGGTCAGGTCGCCCTGCTCCAGCCGGTAGAGCCCGAGCGCCGGGGCCTGCCAGACCGTCTCGTAACGCCCCGGCGCAGCCAGCGGCATCGCAAGCTCCACCTTCGCCCCGTCCGGGCCCGTCACCGTGACCGGCCCCGGATCGGCCTCGGCCAGAGTCCGGCGGGTGATGGTCAGGGCCTCGCCGCGAACCTCGGCGGTCAGGGTCTCTTCCTCCAGTTCCGGCTCCTTCAGCATCCAGTGCGCAAGCCGGCGCAAGAGTTCCAGCTGGGGCCCCCCGCCCTCATAGCCCCGGCCCCACAGCCAGGCCTGGTCCGAGGCCAGAACCGCGACGCGCCCCTGATCGACCCGGTTCAGGACCAGAAGCGGCAGGTCGCGCGGCCCCGACATCAGCACCTGCCCGGCGGTCTGCCGCACCTCGATCTGGCGGAACCAGCGGCCCCAGCCGCCCTCGGGCGCTTCCTTCTCCAGCCCCTCGGTCACCGGGTGGCGGCGGCCGAGATCGGTCAGCGCCGGGCGGAACCCGCCCTCGATCACCTGCGCCGTGGGGGCGACCGGCAGGATCTCTGCCAGGGGCGAGCGGTAGAGGCTGTCCACCGCGCCGAACTCGGGCCCCGCCGCGACCAGAACGGTGCCACCGCCCCGGACATAGGCGACGATGTTGTCGATGTAGGACATCGGCAGGATGCCCCGCATCCGGTAGCGGTCGAAGATGATGAGGTCGAATTCCTCGATCTTCTCGACGAAGAGTTCGCGCGTCGGGAAGGCGATCAGCGACAGTTCGTCCACCGGCACCCCGTCCTGCTTTTCCGGCGGGCGCAGGATGGTGAAATGCACCAGGTCCACCGCCGCGTCGGATTTCAGCAGGTTGCGCCAGACCCTTTCGCCGGCATGCGGCTCGCCACTGATCAGCAGCACCCGCAGCCGGTCGCGCACCCCGTTGATCTGCACGGCCGAGGCATTGTTGCGGTCGGTGATCTCGCCCTCGACCGGTTCGACCGAGAATTGCAGCACGTTCGCCCCGCCATGCGGCAGCGTCACCGGCAGTTCCAGATCCTCGTTCAGCGGCACGGTGTAGGTCACGGGCTCTTCGGTATCGATGGCGATGGTGAGCGCGACCTCGGTCCCGGCCGAGGCGGGCGGGGCGCCCACGTCCTCGACCCGCAGCTCCAGCATGAACTCTTCGCCGATGATGGCGAAGGCGGGGGCGTTCTTCACCACGATGCGGCGGTCCCAGTCGGCGGAGCGCCCGGTCAGCAGGACATGCAGCGGCGCGGGCAGGTTCGGCACCACGCCCGCGTCGTGCACCCGCCCGTCGGTGATGACCATCGCCCCGGCGACGCGGGCACGGGGTTCCTCGGCCAGCGCCTCGGACAGCGCGGTCATCACCAGGCTGCCCGCGTCCTCGGCCCCGTCACCGACGCGGCGGATGCGCAACTCGGTGTCGGGCAGCGCCGCGACCTCGGCCTGGATGGCGGCGATGGCGGCCTCGGTCTGGGCACGGCGGTCGGCAAGACCCTGGCTTGCGCTTTCGTCCACGACGAGGATCACGATGTCCGACAGGGTCTGCCGCTCTTCCTCCTGCAAGGCCGGGTTGGCCAGCGCCGCCACCAGCGCGGCAAGCGCGAGGCCGCGCAGCCACCAGCCCGACAATCCGCGCCACAGCGCGAAGGCCACCAGCGCCAGCGCCGCCGCCCCCAGCGCATAGAGCAGCCAGGGCGCGACCAGCGGCGCAAAGATCAGGCTTGCGGTCATTGTCCCAGCCTTTCCAGAAGCGCCGGCACATGGACCTGGTCGGATTTGTAGTTGCCGGTCAGCACATGCATGATCAGGTTGATGCCGAAGCGGTAGGAAATCTCGCGCTGCTGTTCCCCCGCAAAGCCCCGGCCGATCTGCACCAGCGGCATGCCGACATCATCCGTGGCCCAGGCCGAGGCCCAGTCGTTCCCGCCGATCACCACCGGCGTCACTCCGTCGTTGAGGTTGCGGAAGGGCATGCCCTCGGCCGCCTGCGCCTCGGCATCGGGCGAGGCCTCGACCCAGACCTGCCCGCCCTGATGCCGGCCGGGAAAGTCCTGCAACAGGTAGAAGGTGCGGGTCAGCACATGATCGGGCGGCATGGGTTCCAGCGGCGGGATGTCAAGGCCCGAGGCGATCCGTTGCAGCGCCTGCCCTTCGGGCGTGGTGCCGCCGCCGAAGCCGGCCAGATCGGCGTCGCGGGTGTCGAACAGGATCATGCCCCCGGTGCGCAGATACTGGTTCAGCTTCGCATAGGCCGCATCCGAGGGCTGCGCCGCCCCCGCCACCACCGGCCAGTAGAGGAAGGGAAAGAAGGCGAGTTCGTCCGTCTCGATGTTCACGCCCATCGGCATCATCGGCTCGATCGAGGTGCGCTGCCACAGCTTGTCGGACAGGCCCAGAAGGCCCGCGCGCGACATTTCGTCCACCTTGGGGTCGCCGGTCCGGACGTAGGCCAGCACGACCGCGCTGGTCGCCTCCAGCGCGAACTCCTCGGCCTTCGGATCGGGAGGCGCCGCGGCGGGATCCTGCGCCTGCGCACCCTTCGGTTCGCCCGTCGCCAGCCCGAGGGCCAGCACCACCGCTGCCCCGCGCGCCAGCCCGCGCAGACGCCCGGCCAGCCACAGCGCGGCCAGCACGTCCAGCAGCAACAGCACCGTGGCCAGCGCCAGGAACTCGCCCTTCAAGGGCCGCGCGGCGCGGGCCTCCAGCCGGTCCACCGGCACGCCGGCAGGCCAGACGGCCGGTTCCAGCACGGTCCCGGCCCCCACCACGTTCAGCGCCACGCGGCGGTCGGCCCCGGCGTAGAGGCCGGGCGGCGTGGCCGGGGTCGGCCCCTCGGCTATGGCGCGGGCCAGCACCTCGCCCTCGACCCCCGGCAGTTCCCCGGCATCCGAGGTCTGACCCCAGGCATCCAGCACCACCTCGGGCGCCCAGGTCTGCCCGGCCAGGTCCCCCGCCTCGGGCGTCGCGGGCTTCGTGGACACCGCCAACCGCTCCAGCATCTGCACGAACAGGCCCGACAGGGGCAGCGAAGACCATTCGGCATTGGCCGTCACATGCACCAGCACCACCTGCCCCGCCCCCATCACCTTGCGCGTGACCAGCGGCGTGCCGTCGTCCAGCGCGGCGATGGTGCGGTCGGACAGGGCGGGATCCGGCTGGGCCAGCACCTGCTGGCGCACCACCACATCGGCGGGCGGCACCAGGCCGAAGAAGGGCGAGCCTTCCGGGAACGGCGCCAGTGTCCTGGGCTCGCCCCAGCTCATCGCGCCGCCCACGGTGCGGCCGCCCTCGCGCAGGCGGACGGGCAACAGCGGGTCCTCCTCGATGCGGCTGACATCGCTGGCCGCCAGCACCGGCCCGGCAAAGCGCAGAAGCAAGCCACCCTTCTGCACCCATTCGGTCAGCGCCGCCCGCTCGGATCCCGAGACATCGGCCACATCCGCCAGGATCACCACGTCCGGGCTGGCCAAGAGCGAGTCGGTCAGGTTCGCCTCGATCAGGTCGGCGGTCGGGGCCAGCGCCTGGCGCAGGTAGTGCATGGGCGACAGAAGCTGCAACGTCTCCTGATCCGCGCCCGACC